>JALONW010000071.1 GCA_025454725.1 Anaerolineae bacterium | reverse complement strand
GCGGCCTTCGGCGCGTCGCTGGATATCGACAATGAGGAGCGTCTGATGGGTCAGGCGCTGACCTTTGTGCGGACCGAACTCAAGTTCTCGTTCGCCCAGATTTACCTGACAGGGACGGGCAACTTCCTAGAGGAGCGCGTCCGTCTCATCCCCGGCGGCAAAAACCGCATCGAGCGCGGCACGGCGTCTGGGCTGCCGGAGGCCAGCGCCGTGCGCGAGGCTGCCGCCATCCGCCGGACGCTGCGCGTCACTCGCGCCGACTCGTACCTGCGGCGCACGCACTTCCTGCCGACCACCGTGACCGGCGCACTGCTGCCGCTGGTCTACGGCGAAAACCTGCTGGGCGTGATGGACGTGCAGCACGAGGCGGTCGATTTCATCCCCGATTACCAGCTCCTCACGCTCCAGACGCTGGCCGACAACCTCGCCGCCACGCTGGTGACGGTACGCCAGTCGCTGGCGCTCAAGACCACCGTCCGCCAGCAGGAAGAGACGGCGCTGGCGCTGCGGACCCGCTTGCAGGAACTCACCTCTGGCTCCCGGCGCACCGGCCAGCGTGCTGGTCAGCGCATCGCTGGGTATGACATCGACGGGCGCGGTCAGCTCATCCCATCCACCGATATGTCGGAGACGCTGCGCGCCGGGCTGGACAGCCCAGAGATTCAAGTTCTCAACAACGGCGACCAGCGCACCATCCGCCTGCCCATCACCCTGCGGAACGAGCAGTTGGGCGTGATGTCGTTCACCATGCCCGGCGACAAGCCGCTGACCGACCGACAAATCGAGACCGCCCGCGTGGTTGCCAACCGCCTCGCGCTGGCGCTGGAAAATAAGCGCCTCGTCGAGCAGACCCGCGCCCAAATTGAGCGTGAGCGCATCGCCAGCGATGTGTCGTCACGCCTCATCAGCGCCACCGACGTGGACAGCGTGCTGTCGGTCGCGGTCGAGAACTTCCGCGAGGTGCTTGGCGCGGTCAACTCGCGCATCACCGTCCAGCCCTTCACGGCCCCCACTGACCGTGACAAGTTACCACTCGCCCAGCCCGTCCCGGCGGCGCAGGCAGTGGAGGATGACCCCTCATGAATGAACTGATTAACGCCCTGAACTTTCGCCGTTGGTCGCTGTGGGCCAAGCTATTGGCGGTGTTCATCTTCGCCTTTGCGGCCATGATTACGCTGTTCGTGGTGGCCTACGAGAACGAGGTCCGCACAGACGCCGAGGAGCAGCTCCGCGCCTACATCCTACAGACGGCCAATACTCGCCGCGAGCGCTTAGAGACCAACCTCGATAAGGCGTTTGACTCTCTAGCTGAGGCGTCACAGGCCAGCTACCTGCGCCCGCGCCTGCTGCGCGTCATTCGCATCACCGGCACACCGACCGGCGCGGACATCGTATCGCGTGCGGAGGCCACCGACCTTATCCGTTTCCGCCTGATTGAAAACGACCTGTTCGAGAACGTGCGCGTGCTGACCTTGCAGGGCATCGTCACCATCTCGGCGCAGCCGACCGAGGCTCCGGTCTCGGAGCTGGACCTCGTGGGCGCGAACAACGCCACCACGGCGGGCTACCTCGGCGCACAGGACGCGCTCTTGCTCGGTGAAGACCAGCGCATCATCATCTACCGTGCACCGGACGGCCAAGACCGCGTGGAAATCGTGCAGATTCTCGCTTTTGACGGCGAGGTGGTCGGCTATATGATTGGGCGCGTCAACCTCCAGAGCGTCATCCTCGACAGCATCACCGACACGGGCGGCAGCGACGCGCTCAACATCGTCAGCTACCTCGCCACCCGTGGCGGCAGCGTGTTGGCCGACGCCAGTGTGAGCCAGCAGGCTGTTTCGTCCCGTGTCCGCAGCCCAGTCGGCTCCGCTCTCAGCGGTCAGACCGGTTTCGAGACCTACTTCATCCCCGAATCCAGCGCGCCGCTGATTGGCCACTTCCAGCCAGTCGCCAATACCTCGCTGGCGCTGATTACCGAGGCGTTCAATCAGCGCCTCGATGGGCCATCGTTCTCGACGCTGGTGTTCTACAACAACCTATGGGTCATCCCCACCATCCTGCTCATTCTGGTTGGGCTGGCGGCGCTGGTGTGGCGTGACATCACCCAACCCATCAAGGTCGTGCAGCGCGTCCTCGCCAGCGGCTTGCGTGGTGAACTAGAGTTCGAGATTACGTCCATTGACCGGCGCGACATCCTCGGCCAGCTCACCCGCGACTCGGTCAATGCCCGTGTGCAGGCGCAGGACTCGTTTAACGCCTTGCTAGAGCGCTTCGCCACCCGCCAGCGCGACATCCAAGCCACGCAGGAGGTCAGCCGCTTCGCCTCGACCCAGCGCGACCTGCAACAGTTGATGGATGAGGTGGTGAACCTTATCACCAACGTGTTCCCCAACATCTACCACGCGCAGATTTTCCTCAACGACATCTACGGCGAGTTTTCAGTGCTGCGCGCCTCGACGGGTGAGGCAGGCCGCCGCCTGCTGTCACGCGGCCACCGCCTCGCCATCAGTGGCCAGTCGGTCATCGGGCGCACGACCAGCGAAGGGCGCATCACCGCCGTGTTGGACACCGACTCCAGCGATGTCCACCGCAAAAACGACCTGCTCCCCAACACCCGCGCCGAGCTTGCCATCCCGCTTCGCATCGGTCGGCAGATTATCGGCGCGCTGGACGTGCAGAGCCTGACGCCCAACTCGTTCACCGAGGACCAGATTTTCACGCTCCAGTCGATGGCAGACCAGATTGCTATTTCACTGGAAAACGCCCGCCTCTACCAAGAGTCGGTGCGCGCGCTGGAAGAAATCGCCCGCACCAACCGCGAGAACACCTCCGTTTCGTGGAAGCAGCATCTGTTCAGCGTCCGCGCCCAAGAAATCGAGAAATCATCCGGCTATGCGACTTCGACCGATGCCGAGGCGCTGCGCCAGCAGGCCATCCGGTCGGGCGCGACGCAAATCGGCGCGATTACCGAGTCGCGCACCATCCCGATGGCCGTCCCCATCATCCTGCGTGGTCAGGTGTTGGGCGCGGTGCTGTGGGAACTGCCGCTAATTGAATATTCCGACGACAAGGTGGCGCTGGCCGAGGAATTGGTCAACCGCCTTGCGGTCTCGCTGGACAACGCCCGCCTGTTCGAGGACAGCCAGCGCGCCGCCGAGCGTGAGCGCGTCGTCAATGACATCGCCGCCAAGATTACCGGCCAAAACGACATCCCCTCCATCCTCACCACCGCCATCCAAGAGATTGGTCAGGCGATGGGGACGGGGACGGTCAGCGTCCGGCTGGGCGTGCGCGGCCAGAATGCCCGCCAGCGCAGCAAGACCGGCCCGCTGAAGGTGCGTGGTGCGACCGGCAACCTGCGCCCCAGCAACGGGAGCAATGGAACCAACGGCCACCACAGCTATGACATGAAGGATGGGCAGGATGATGATTAGCCCCCACCACCCGATGGTTAGCGCGGAGGACAATGCCCGATGACTTCCACCTTCAAACGGATTACATCGACCAACCCGGTCGCCCAGCGGCAGTCGCTCCAGCAGCGGGTGCGCCGCCGCCTGATGCCCATCTTCATCCTGCTCGTGATTGCGGCAGCAGTGCCGGTCTTCGCGCTGCCATGGATTCGTGAGCGCGAGCAGTTGTCCATTCAGCGCGCCGATGTCCTCGCCACGCTGTCGCAGGATGTGAACGACCTGATGGCCCGCGCCGTTACCGACCTGTCAGGTCTGGCGTCCAGCTCGTTCGTGCGCGCCTACAACGACGAAATCCTACAAGTGGCCGACCCGATTGCGCCGCCCGCCCGCCTGCGTCTTGCCCAGCGCGACATGCTGCGGGCGCTGGCCGACCTCGTGACGCGCAACCCCGAACGCTATCTCAGTGTGAGCTTCGTCACCCGCGAGGGCGGCGTGTGGGGTGAGGTGGTTAACGCCAATGGTCAGGTCACGCTCGACTCCAACTACCGGGCGCTGCCGGGCAGCAGCCTTGACGACGCCTACCGCGCCCTCATCACCGACCGCCAGACCAGCGGTGTGCGCTTCGCGGCCATCGATCCTGACAGCAGTTCGGTCCGCATCTATGTCCCCGTCCCGCCGCGCTCTGGTGAGGTTCCCGGCGGCATCTTGGCGATGGACCTGAACCTGTTGGCCTTCAATGCGCCGCTGCGCCGCGTCGCCGACCAGACCACGACGCTCTACGCCGAGGAGCGCGCCGCCCTGCTCATCAACAGCCGTGGGCAGGTCATCGCCGTTTCGGACACTGGGCGCGGCTTCGATGACGAGCGCGCCTTCCTCAACCAGACGCCCGGCCAATTCACTGACCAATCGTCTGGCGCATTGCAGTATTCCAGCGCCCTGATTGAACCGTACACCGGTGTTGACCTGCCGTGGCGGCTGGCGCTGGTGGACAACACCAACCTGCTGTTCGCCAATGTCACCACCTTCTCGCTGGTGGCGCTGGTGGGCATCGCTATCTTGATTGTCATCCTGCTGACGGTGTTGGACCGCGTGCTGTTCAACGCGCTGCGCCCGCTGGAGTCGGCCTTCTCGACCGCCGCCCAACGTCTGACGACCAGCGAGGTCCCACGAGTTACCGCTACTCAGGTGCTGAGGGCGGTCTCGCCCACCAGTGCCCCTGCCATGCCCAGCGCACCGCCGTCCGAGGCCGGCGACGGTCAGGTGGATTCACTGATGCAGGCCATCGAGGCCGCTACCCAGCGCATTTCTGGGCTGGTGGGCGAGGTGGATAACCAGACCCGTCGCCGCGCCCGCGACATTGACCTTGCGGCGCGCATCGGGCGCGAGACCGCCCAGTTGGTCGAAATTGACCAGTTGGTCAACCGCGCCATCCAGTTCATTATCATCGAGTTGGGTGTCTACCACGCGCAGGTCTTCCTGTTGGATGACCTCGGCCAGAACGCCGTGCTGTCGTACAGCCACGGTGAGGCAGGCCGCCGCCTGTTGGAGGCCGGTCACCGCCTGCGCGTCGGCTCCGATACGGTGGTGGGTCGCGCTTCGGGGACCAAGCAGGCCGTCGTGGTCAACGATACCCGTGCGCCGCAGGCACGCCACGGCTTCAACGCCCTGCTGCCCGACACCCGCGCCGAGCTGGCACTGCCCCTCATCGTCGGCGACCGGGTGATTGGCGTGCTGGACATCCAGAGCGCCCAGACCGACTTCTTCCTAGATGAGGACCTGCCGGTTTACGGCCTGCTGGCCGACCAATTGGCGGTCGCCATCAACAAAGCACAGCTCATCCGCCAGAGCCAACAGCGTATCGACCAGATTGACCTGCTCAACCGTCAGCTCACGCAGGCCGCGTGGGACACCTTCGAGGACAACCAGTCCGGTCAGTTCAGCTACGTCTACAACCTGTCGGAGGTCAAACCGGCCACCCAGCCGCGCATCGACCTCGGCAACCGGGGCGTGGTGATGCCCATCAACGTCCGTGGCGAGACCATCGGTGAAATCATCGCCGAGACCCCGCCTGATGAGCCGATGACCGAGAACCACCGCAACCTGCTGCGCGCCGTGGCTGACCGTGTGGCGCTGGCGGTCGAAAACGCCCGCTTGTTCACCGATTCGCAGAATTCGCTGTCCGAGACGCGCACGCTCTATCAGTTCTCCAGCGCGCTGAACGAGGCGGAGTCGTTCAACGACATCCTCAAGGCTATGCTCACCAATGTGGTGGCCGACGGCTACCGAGCTTTGCTGCTGGTGTTCGCAGACTTTAACATCGAGGACGAACAGCCCCCGGTCGGTCTCGTGCGCGGCGACTACGTGAACCCCGAAATGGTCAGCGACCAGCCCCCCGCGCTGTTGGACGGCTTGGACTACGACCTGAGCGCCTTCCCGTTCATCCAGCGCTTTGACCCAACTGGTGTCCTCCTCGTCGAGGACACCGCCAGCGACCACCGCCTCGACCCCTCGACCCGTGCGCTGGTGCAGAATATCGGCATTGGCGCGGCGGCCTTCATCCCGCTGTACGTGCGTGAGCAGTGGCTGGGGATTGCGCTGCTCGGTTTCAACAGCGCCCGCAGTTTCACCCCGCGTGAGCAGCACCTCATCCCGCTGCTGATGAACCCGCTCTCCATCGCTGCTGACAACCGCTTGCTGACCGAGCGCAACGAGCAGACCAGCCAGCTCAACGCCAGCCTGTACGCCGCAGGCCGCAACATCACCACCGCCGCCAGCTATGAAGACCTCGTGGGTGCGGCGCTGGCGACTACCACCGACTACGATGACCTGTCCTTCAGCCTCGCGCTTTTGGAGGGTGAACCGGATGAGGGCGGCTGGCCGACCTTCCAGCGCGTGGTGGGCTTCACCGACCAAGCCGACCCCTTCCCGGCAGACTTCCGCCACCGCATCCGCATCACCCCAGACTCGCCGATGCGGAGCCGCGAGCCAGAGGTCGTGGTCGATGACGGGACCCGTGCGCCCGAAATCGCCATGCGCGTGCCGTGGCTGCCTGACCCGACGCAAATCAAGTCGATGGCGGTCTACCCGCTGTTGAGCGCAGGCATCCCCATCGCGCTGTTCTATGTCACCTCCAAGGCCGCGAGGCCGGTCTCCGAGTCCGACGACTCGGTGTACCGCGCCATCACCGGCCAGATGTCGGTTCAGCTCCAGAACCGCCGCCTGCTGGAGACTACTGCTGAGGCGCGTGACGATAACCGCCGCCTGTACGTGGCCTCGCGGGCGATTTCCAGCGCCCAACAGCTTGAGGACATCTACGCTACCGCCGCCGACCATCTGTCCGGCCCGGCGCTGGCTGCCGTCCGTGAGGGCGAGCAGGACCTGCGGATTATGGTGTGGATTGCGCGCCCTGACCCGTCTTCCAACCCGCCGCTGTTTGAGATGGTGCATGAGTGGAGCAACAGCGGCCAGCCGTCGCGCATCCTTGATGAAGGGCGGCGCACCTTCTGGACGCGGGACGAGATGCCACTGGCGCTGGTGCTGCGTGGTACCAACTCGCTGGTGATGAACGTCACCGATTCGGTAGACCCCAACACCCCGCAGGGCGAGCTGGCCTCGGTGCTGCACGCCAACGGTGCGGCGGCGGCGCTGCTTGCGCCCATCGAATCGCACGGCTACTGGTTCGGCGTTCTGGTCATCCACACCGACCGGCCAGAAGTGCTCAACGAACGCTACGTCAGCTTCGTCGAAGCGACCGCCAGCCAGTTGGGTCTCGCGCTGGAAAACAAGATGCTGTTCAACCAGACCGAGGCCGCCGTGTTCGAGAACGCCACGCTGTACCAAGCGTCGCGTGCGCTCTCCAACGCCACCTCGTCCGCCGATGTGCTGGGCATCTTAGTCGGTAACGTCCTCCCACCGGACTTCCAGCACGTCTTCGTGGTTGAGCTGCAAGGCCAGTCTTGGGACGCTCCCGGCGCAAGCGTCAATGTGGTGGCCGAATGGGTCCCCGATGGCACGAACATCATGCAGGGGACTATCCTTCAGCCCGATGAGTTCCCCGGCTGGAATATGATTTCCAGCCCAGATGTCATCATGATGGGCGATACCCAGTCCGAGGCGGCGCGGGTGGTCTTCGAGGCGCGGGGCAGCGACCCGATGGTCGCACAGGTACTGGATGCGCGGGCGCTGGTCATCATCCCCCTGCGCGTGCAGAGCCGCATCATCGGCGCGGTCTGGATTAGCAGCCAGTCGCCGCATACCTTCAGTGACCGCAGCTTCCGCATCTTCCAGTCGTTTGGTGAGCAGGCCTCGCTCTCGCTGGATGCCGCCCGCCTGTTGGAACAGACCAACCGCCGTGCCCAACAGCTCCAGACCTCCGCTGAGGTGTCCAGCACAGCCAGCCAAATCCTTGAGCTGGACCAACTGCTGCCGCGCCTCGTGGACCTGATTAAGACGCGCTTCAACTATGACCACGCCCAGATTTTCTTGATGGACGACAACAGCGACTTTGCCGAACTGCGCGCCTCCACGGGTGAGCCGGGCAAGAAGCTGCTCTCAGTGCGCCACAAGCTCAAGAAGGGGTCGGCCTCGGTCATCGGTCAGGTGGTGGCGGAAGGTCGCCCCATCATCGCGTCCGACACGGCAGACGCCGAGGTCGTCCACGCGCCCAACCCGTTCCTGCCCGATACGCGCTCAGAACTGGCGCTCCCATTGTTCATCAAGGGGCGCGTGGTCGGTGCGCTAGACGTGCAGTCCAACAGCGCCAACGCCTTCACCCCAGATGACATCGCAGCGCTCACCACGCTGGCGGCGCAAATCAGTGTCGCCATCGAGAACGCCGACCTGTACGAGGAAGCACAGGCGCAGGCCAAGCGCATGGGGATTCTCTTCGACATCACCACCTCAGCAGCGGCGGCCAACACTGTCACCGACGCGCTCCAGAGCGTGGCCGACAGCCTGTTCCAAGAGCTTGCTCCGCGTGTGGTCTTGGTTTACGTTAAACAGCGCTACGCCGACCCGTTGGGCAACACCTTCGATGCGCTGGACGCCTCCGCGTTCTCGGGCTTCAACGTCAACCTTGACGACGCGCCGCGTATCCGCCTCGCTGAGAAGGGTGGCGGCGCGCTGGGTGAGGTCGCCCGCACCCGCCGCATGATGCTCATCCCCGACATCCCGGCGGAAGCCAGCTACCAGCGCCTCGTCCCCAACGCCGCGTCGGCGCTGATTGTCCCGCTGGTCAGCCCGAATGAGGTGCTGGGTCTGATTGTCATGGAAGGCACAACCCGCAACGAGTTTGGCCCAGAGACCGTCCAGCTCGTCCAGACGCTGGCCGGTTCGCTCTCGGCGGTCATCCAGAACGCCCAGTTCCTCGACCGACTCACCCGCGCCAATGAGGAGCTTCGTGAGCTGGACAAGCTCAAGAGCGACTTCCTCGCTAATATGTCGCACGAGCTGCGGACGCCGCTCAACTCCATCATCGGCTTCAGCCGCATGATGTTGAAGGGCATGTCCGGCCAGCTCAGTGAGATGCAGGAGCAGGATCTCAGCACGATTTTCAACTCTGGTAACCACCTGCTCACGGTCATCAACGACATTCTCGACCAAGCGAAAATCACGGCTGGTAAGATGACCGTCAGCATTGAGGAGTTCGACCTCAAGCCGGAGCTTGAGGCGGTCAAGTCCATTGGCCTCGGTCTCGTCAAGGACAAGCCCATCGACCTGCGGATGGAAATTTCGCCCAACCTGCCCCGCGTCTATGGCGATAAGGTGCGCGTGCGTCAGGTGATGCTCAACCTCGTCTCGAACGCCTCCAAGTTCACCAAACAGGGGACGGTCCAGATCCGCGCCTACCCAATCAACGAGGGTGGGATGCAGTGGATCCGCGTGGACGTAATTGACAGCGGTATCGGCATCGCCGAACAAGACATGCCGCTGCTGTTCGAGCCGTTCCGTCAGGTTGACTCGTCGCTGACGCGCACGGCGGGCGGTACGGGCTTGGGTCTGCCCATCGCCCGGTCACTGATGCAGCTCATGGGTGGCGCGCTGAACGTCAGCAGTACGCTCAACGTCGGTTCGACCTTCACCATCACCATCCCGACCGAGCCGGTGGTGATTGAGGAGGAGGACGATCCCTTAATCGACCGCCCTGTCTCGACGATGGAGATGGCCGCCGTCCCCAGCGACGCGAGGCCGGTCGGCTCGCCGATGATGATGGTTCCGCCCCCGCCGATGGACGCCAAGCGGCAGGTCATGGTGGTCGAGGACAACCCCGATATGGTGGACCAGTACCGCCGCACCTTGCAGCGGCAGGGTTTTGAGGTCATCGTCGCCAGTTCAATGCTGGAGGCACGTGCCATCGCCCCGGCGCTGCAACCGACCGTCATTATCATGGACGTGGACTTCGACAATGGCGGCGGCTGGGAACTGCTGGAAGAACTGCACCAGCGTGAGGACACCGCCGACATTCCCATCGTCATCGCTACACTGAACGAGGAGAGCGACCGGGCGGTGGCAGCGGGTGCGTTCGCCTTCCTACAGCGCCCCTACGCCCCCGACCAGCTCACCGAGGCTGTGCTGCGCGCCGAGAAGGTCGCCAACATTCCGCGCATCCTGCTGATTGACGACCAAGACGACGCGCTCAAGCTGCTGGGTGAACTGCTGCGCTCGCACGGCAACTTCCGTGTCTATACCGCCCGCAGCGGCATGGAAGGGCTGATGCAGGTGGCCTTCCGCCGCCCGCAGTTGGTCATCCTTGACCTGCGGATGCCGGAGATGGACGGTTTTGCGGTGCTGAACGAGCTTCGCCAGAACCCCGAGACCTCCCACATCCCGGTCATGATTGTCACCAACGACGACACGCTCAAGGCCGAGGAGCAGGAGAAGCTCAACCAAGTGCGTGTCATCCAGAAGGCGGGCATCAGCAACAGCGAGTACGACAGCTTCATGCGCGGGGTCAACGACAACCTGCGGACGAGCTAAACCCAATCTCGCCCGACCAAACAAAACAAAAACGCCCCCATCCCAGACGGTCTGGGGTGGGGGCGTTTTTGTTGTCTCCGGTTAAGCCGCGCCGGACAGTTTAATGGTGGTGTGGTGCATCGTCATCTGTTCGACGTTGATGAACCTCCCAAAGACCTGACCAACGGGCGACTGCATCAGTTGGTCGGACGCACTCAACGCCGAGTCAAGGTCAGCCCAATAAACGATGTCCACCCAGCGCCCTTCTCCATCGGTGGTCAAGTCGCGCCGGATGTAACCGGGAAAGCGTTTGATGAGGTCGAAGGTCGGCTTGGCCGCTTCGAGAAAAGTGGCCTCATCTGTGCCGGGGTTGAGGATAAAGACGACGGTCTCGATGACGGTGGGCTGCATGGCATGTCTCCTGTGTAAGGTTGAAACAGATAAGCGCAGTGTAGCGCCCATTGGTGACAGCCCTATGTCAGGAGGTTGATGAGCTTTTGCGCTTCGGCCCGCAGGTGGGCGCGCAGGTCTGGCGGCGAGATGACCTCGGCCTGTGCGCCAAAGGCCATTACCCACGGGATAATTTCCTCAAACTGGTTGACTTGATAGACCCAAATATCACCCGCTTCAATGCGGACGAAACCGTAGTGCGGGCGTTCCGTCGCACGGACATCGGCACCCGGTGCAAAGCGGATGTGGATGGTGTGCTGTTGGGGCAGTGGGGACGGGAGAAACAGACGCGGGGTAAAGGATTCGGCTGAAACCTCGGCCTGTTCGATGCGGCTGAGGCGGAAACTCCGTAGGCCAGCGCGCAGCCGACAGTAAGCGCTGATGTACCAGCCGCCATCACTGTAGCTTAATCGCATCGGCTCGATTTCCCGTTCCGAGGCCCACCCCTCGCGGTCTCGGTAGCGTAGACGGACGACTCGCCGGTTGAGGGTCGCGGACACCAGCGCACGCACGGTCGGTTGGTCAAAGTCTAATCGGTTCTGTGGCGCGATGAAGTCAATCGAGGCGGCGAGGGTCTGGGCGTTGTTTTTGACCGACGGCGGCAGCACATTTTCAACCTTTTGCAGCGCGGTTTCAGCGTCGCGGTAGATGCTGCCGGTGGCCTGTTGTAAAAACATGCGCGCCCCGATGGTCAAGGCGACCGCTTCGTTGGGCGACAAGGCCAACGGCGGAAGCTGAAACCCTTCCACCAGCCCATAACCGATGCCGGGCATCGACACGACCGGCACGCCCGCCTCAATCAAACTTTTCATGTCACGGTAGACGGTGCGCTCTGTGACGGCGAAGCGCTCGGCCAGTTCCTCAGCACGCACCCGCCGCCGGGCGTAGAGCAGGAGAAGCGTCGCAAACAGGCGGTCAATCCGGTTCATGGGGAAGTTAGGGAAATGCTGCTGTTATACAACCGGCAGCGGGTTTTAGCGAAAACAGCCTGATGCGCGCTTTTTCCAGTGAGCTACGGCAGGATTTCGGGCAGGCTGGCAAGCTGGAAGGCGTTGATGATGAGGAACAGCTTGAGGTCGTCCGACAAGATACGCAGTTTTTCCAGCGCCGTTGGCAGCAGCGGGACGCTTTCTACGATATACTTACCCCGCGTGGGGTCAGTGAACTCTGGTCCACTGCGGCGGCTGAGGTCGTAGTCTACCAGCGAACACAGGTAGTACAACTGCCGTACCAACAGGTCAGTACCCCGGTGGGCTTGGCTGATGTAGACTAATTTCTGAATCTCGACCGTCCCGCCCAGCTCCTCGCTCATCTCGCGGCGGAGCGCAGCATGGAAGGTCGGGTCGAAGGGTTCGACACCGCCGCCGGGCGCGACATAATAGGGCGGGACCCCCGGCTTTTCGCGCCGGATCAGAACCAGCCGGTTGTCGCGGTCGAGGAGGATCGCACGCACACGGTTTTCAACGCGCATAGGGTTGCCGCGCTCTCTTCTTGAGGCCGGGTGAGGATGCGTTTGCACAGTTAATGCCAAACATTCAACGTTGCTTAATCGTACTATGGTATAGTAGTCAACCGAGATGTTAAAGGGACGATTCAGGATGATCTCGTCGATGCGCCGCGCTTGGCACAACTACACGGAACTGCCCGACTTCGGTTGGGCGCGCCTTGTCTCTGACCTGTTCAGCCCGCCGGTCATCTGGGGCGCGCTGGCTTTCCCGATTGCGCTGCGCGATGCCCCCGATACGCGCCACGCGATGCTGTGGGCAGGGGTCTATATCTTCTTGGTGTGCATCGTCCCACTGATCTATATCGTGACGATGGTCAAACGCGGCAAAATTGCCGACATCCACCTCGGCGTCCGCAGTGAGCGCGTCAAGCCGCTGCTGGTCTCGTTGGTTTCGACGGCTGTGGCGTGGTGGGTGCTGCGGGCAATAGGTGCGCCCTCAGTCGTGCCGTTGCTGGCGCTGACGACCCTCGTCCAGATGGCCGTCCTCGCCTCGATCACATTGATCTGGCAGATCAGTATGCACGCTAT
>JALONW010000070.1 GCA_025454725.1 Anaerolineae bacterium | reverse complement strand
ATGTTCGGCGGGGTGGGGATGGTTGCCGCCTTCATCACCGCCAGCCTGTCGGAACACCTGTCCTCGCAGGCGCTGATGGTGATGTTCGCCGGGCTGATGTTATTCGTCGGACTGGCGATGATTTTTCGGCGCGGGCGCAAGCAGGTACGGGCGCAGCGCGGCTGGCCGACGGTACTCATCAGCGGCCTCGTGGTCGGCGCAATTACGGGGTTTTTGGGCGTGGGCGGCGGTTTTCTCATCGTCCCCGCGCTGGTGATGTTGGTCGGTCTGCCAATGCACCAAGCGGTTGGTACGTCGCTGGTCGTCATCGCTATGAACAGCCTCGCCGGGGTTCTAGGTCACTTGGGCGAGGCGCTGCCCGACCTCGGCATGGTTGGCGTGTTCGCGGGGGCGGGCTTCGTCGGGATTATGGCCGGAATTTGGCTGAATAAACGCCTGCCGACCGAAATCCTCAAGCGTGGGTTCGCCGTGTTCATTATCCTGCTAGCGCTGGTGCTGCTGGTGGATAATTTGGGGTGAGGCGACTGGCACTTAACCTCACCCCTCTCCCTAGGAGAGGGGTTTTTAGCGCGGCAGGTGGGCGGGTGAGTTTGATAGAATATTTCGTACCGCGACAAACCGGCCTTATCTCATCACTTCCTACTCATCCCTCATCACTTTTCCTACGGCGCGGGTGGCATGGTCAACAGGTTAGGCCGGTCAATACCGCCCGACGAGGCGTAGGGCATCAGCACGAGGTTATCCACCCGCGTCACGCCAGTCGTCCCCTGATGGTTGACGATGACGGTCATCGAGGTAACATCTCCCCGTGTCAGGGTTAGGCTGGTGCTGTACCATGTCCACGGCATTACGCCATTGATGTTTACCCGCGACTGCTGACTCGTCCCGTTGCTGTAGCTGACACGCAGGCGCAGGACGGTGCGGTGGGTGTCTTTGTTGGCGCGGAAGTACCCACCGAGCGTGAAGGTCTGGTCGATGGCGAATCGCCAGCCGCCGGGGATGTTGTCTGGGGCAAGCACTTGGCGCAGGGTGGTGTTTTCACCGATGTTACCCTTGAAGCGCGCCCAGCCGGGGCTGCCATACATCCCACCGCCCGCTGCGAGGCGGTCATTAGCAGGCGTTCCCGCCGCGGGAATTAGCTCCCATACCCCGCTGGCCTCGTCGAAGCCGCCGTCGCGGAGCAGGGTGCGGTCTACGCTGCTGCTGAAGGTCAGTGTCCCCGCTGCCCCAACTGCCCCAACCTGAACGTAATAGGGCTGGTTGTTTTGGATGGGCAAATCGAGAGACGTCGCGTTATTGACTGTATTAGCGCACGCCCGCAGGGTCAGGTTGCCGGGCGTGCCGGTATACAGCGCCGCCGTGAGGGGGTACCCCGCCGCCGTGACCCGCAGGCGCCGCGCCGCGCTGCTGGGTTCTAGGCTGAACCAAACGGTATTGCCCACGCTCGGCTGGCAGGTGGTGGGCTGAGGCTCGCCTTCCTCGGCGGCGTAGTCGCTGGTGTTGACGGAGGTCGTGAAGGCAATCCCGGTCATCGAGATGGGGTTATTGAATGTCTCGCCCGGCAGGTCGGTTGTGTAGAGGTACAGCATGACCGCCTTGTCGCCGTCGCTCAGGCGCGACCGGTTGCCCATCAAGCTCTGGCCATACTCATAACCGGGGCGGGCAACGATGGTGCGCTGACCGTTGGTTGAGAAGGCGTAGTCGTCGTAGTGCATAATCGAGGCGAAATCGTAAGCACCATGGGCGATGCCAAGTTTGGCAAAGTTATTCAGGGCATCAGTAGGGATATTCTCCTCGATAATGTCCACATAGGTATCACGGTCAGGACGTGACTGTTCGTGCCACAGCCCCAGCGCGTGACCGAGTTCATGGGCAATGATGAACTTGATGCTCCAGTTAAACATGCCGATGTCTTGTTTGCCGCCCTGCCGCCCCACGAACGACCAGTTGCCGTCCGAGTTAATGAGGTTGATGTAGGCGGTCTCGGTGGTGCGCGGAATGAACCGCACCCCGGCCACGGCCTCCCACTCGGCCATTGCTGCCAGCGTACGGGTTTTGTTGGTGTCGCTGACAGCGGGGTCAAAGGCATAAGGGACGATGCCGCCGGGCCACAGATTGCGGTTGTACGTGCCACGGGTGGCAAAATCGGTCCCGACGGGGAAGACCATATCGCCGACCATAATGGCGTCGGCAGGGACACCGCTGGGGCGCACCGGATTACCCGTTTCTGGCGGCGCGTCCATTTGGGCGAAGGCCACCATCCCCACCCCAATGTTGGCCGCCAGCAGGCACAACAGAACAATCCACATCCGCTTATTCATCGCCAAAGCATCCCGTTTATATCGAAAACAAAACCAGTACCGCTATGGTAGCGCCGCCCGGCATAATCGGGGTGGTGCTGCGGTACTGGTTTTTTGTACGAAGTGCTATGCAATTGTCGGTGATTTGTTCAGCGTCGACCGTTTGCGGGGCGGTTCTTGGTCAGAAACTCGGCCAATTGGCTGAACGGGAGGAAGGTGGTAATCGAGTCCCCGGCGCGGATGGTTTGGTCGTTGGACGGGTGGACATCGGCCTCTTCGTCGCCGTCGCTGACCAGCAGCACGATGTCCACGTCGTAGCGGTCTTGGACACTGCCGACCGTCCGCCCCTCGAACTGCGACCCCGCCGCGACCGTCAGGCGCACCAGCACATAGGCACGCCCTTTGACATGGATGGTCTGGGTGATGTCTGCGCCGACCGCCGCCCCCGCGAACACCGGCGCAGACACCTCGGCAGAGCTGACGATGCGCTCCACGCCGAGGAAGTCGCGGAGCTGCTTGGCGTATTGGCTGTCCCATGTCCGGGCGACAATTCGCACGGTTGGGTTGAAGCTGCGGGCGCGCATGATAATCTCGAAGTTCACCGCATCGTCAGAGGTGCAGACCACCAGTGATTCGGCGTGTTCGAGGTGGGCGCGCTCTAAGGTGTCGTCCAAACGCCCGTCACCGTCAATCATGGTGACGTTCATCTCGTGCAACGCCTCGGCGGTGATGGGGTCAAAGCCGTGGTTGACCGCCACTACCTGCGTCTGGAGGTCAATCAGCGAGCGCACGACGCCGAGGCCGACATGCCCCAGCCCAATCACGATGGTATGGTCTCTCATGGTCGATGCGATGGCCTCCTGCCACGCCGCAGCACGCCCGCTGCGGTCGAACAACAATTGGATAAACTGGACAATTTGCCCCAACACGAACAGCCCGAAGAACGGCATGACGTACCAGAACATCACCAGCGGGACGGGCATGCCCGGCGGCGGGGGCGAAGCCTGAAGGGTCATCATCTGCGCCATGTGGTAGGGCAGGTCGATGGCCGGGACGCGCTCCTCAAGGTTATAGGCGGCTTCGAGCGCCCCATACAGGCTGCCCGCGCCCAACGTGGTCAGGATGAACAGCAGCAGCGTGGCGCGGAACTCCTTCAGCAGGCGCAGGTTATAGCGCAGGCTGGCGCGTAGGTGCTGGAAGAACCCCATGCGCTGGACGGTTGTGGGGTCTGCCCACCGCCGGGCGTTTCTCCGCTGCCTCATTGGGTAGGCGCGGGGACAAAGCGTACCTTGAACAGGTACGGCCACAGTTTGCCGGTCAGGTAGAACACCTCTTCCTCGTCATCGTAAGCGATGCCGTTCAGCACTGCACCGGGTTCGCCCAGTTGGGCGCGCTGATTGAGGGTGAGCAGCCCGGCGGCATCCACAATGCGGTCAATCACGCCGGTGGCCGGGTCGAGGCGGACAATCAGGTCGGTCTGCCAAATGTTGCCCCACACATAGCCGTCCACACATTCCAGCTCGTTCAGGTTGAGGATGGACTCGCCCCGAAATGTGACCGGGACTTCGTTCAGCAGCTCAAAGGTCTCTGGGTCGCGGGTGTAGAGGGTCGGCGTGCCGTCGCTCATGTGCAGCACCTCGCCGTCGTAGCACAGCCCCCAGCCCTCGGTGTCGTAGTTGAACGTCTCGACCAGCTCGAATGTCTCAGTGTCATAGACGAGGGCGGTCTCTTCCTGCCATGTAATCTGGATGAGCCGGTCGCCGACCTGCGCCAGCCCCTCAGCGAAGAACTCCGGTGCGAGGTCTACGCGGCGCAGCACCTCGCCGGTCGCAAGGTCAACCTCGCGCAGGTTGGATTGGCCGTACAGCCCGGCGCTCTCATAAAACGTGCCGTCGTTCCAGACCAGCCCCTGTGTGAAGCTGTCGGGGTCGTGCGGGTAGGACTCGATGACCTCTGGGATGAGCAGTTGGAAGGCTGGGGTCGGCTCGGCGGTCACTTCGGGCGCGGCGGTGGCTTCAGGTTCAACGGTAGCTTCGGGCGCGGCGGGGGTCTCGGTCTGCCCCCAGACCGGCAGCGCCCCGACAATCAGGGCGAACGTGAGCAGGACAGTAGCGCGGATTCGCATCGGTGGTCGGCTCCTAATGGGCAAATACGTATTACAAAACGCGATTCTTGCGCTACGATTGTACAGTGTCGCACGCCCTCTGGGGTGCCTTTTTGGATAAACGTCAGAAAAGAGAAGGTTTTAGACGATGGTCGATGCTTTATGGTTTATTCCGGGACATGGGGACGGGCCGTATCTCGGCACGGACATCAACAAGCGGGTCCCAAGCTGGGACTACCTCTCGACGGTGGCAAAGGCCATCGACTCGCTGGGCTACTACGGTGCACTGCTGCCGACCGGCTTCGGCTGTGAGGATAGTTGGGTCATCGCGTCTTCACTCATCCCAGTTACTCAGCGCATGAAATTCCTAATCGCGTTCCGCCCCGGCAGCCTATCGCCGACGCTGGCGGCACGCATGGCTGCCACGATGGACCGCCTCAGCGGGGGGCGACTGCTGCTCAACATCATCACCGGCGGCGACCCAGTGGAACTCAAAGGCGATGGCACGTTCGAGAGCCACGACGAGCGCTACGCCATCAGCGACGAATTTTTGACCATCTGGCGCGCCGTGATGCAAGGCGAAACCATCGACTTCGAGGGTAAGTATGAGCATGTCGAGGGCGCGCGCCTCAACTTCCCGCCCGTGCAGAAACCCTACCCGCCCCTGTACTTCGGTGGGTCATCCGACGCCGGGATTGCGGTGGCTGCCAAGCACATTGACGTATACCTATCGCTGATTGAGCCGCCGGAGATGATTAAGCCCAAGCTGGACAAGGCGCGTGAGGAGGCGGCCAAGCACGGGCGCACCATCGGCATCGGCATTCGCAGTCACATCATCGTCCGTGAGACGATGGAGGAGGCGTGGAGCGCCGCCGACTCGATTTTGCGCCACGTCACGCCAGAGGCGATTGAAGCGCACCGCCAAAAAATGGCGCGTTTCGACAGCGTGGGGCAGGGGCGCATGATGCAGCTCTCGGCCAACGGCTATAAGGGGCGCGACTCGCTGGAGGTCTATCCCAACCTGTGGGCAGGTTTCAGCGTGGTGAACAAGGGGCTTGGGACAGCCATCGTCGGGACGCCAGAGGTGGTGGCCGAGCGCCTGCAGGAGTACGTTGACCTCGGCGCGGACAAGTTCATTCTCAGCAGCTACCCCCACCTTGAGGAGTGCTACCGCGTTGCCCAGACCGTGCTGCCGCTGTGCAGTTGGTGGCAGCCGACCACCGATACCGTCTCGCAGAGGCCGGATGGCCAGAACGAGTGGCAATAAGGCGGGTGAGATAAGGGGCGTGGACGGGTTGTCCGCGTTTCTACATCTGCCCCAACCACACACCATTCCATTAACAACAAAAGGGTGTTTGGTCGTACACTGAGGGTCTATTTCTTGCAAAGGTAATCCTCATGCCGCTCCGACGTATGGCCTTCTTCGCCCTGATTTTGTTTGTGCTGGCCTTTGGCAGTGCCGCCCACGCCCAGAATGCTGTGGGTGTGTTTGCCGCGGCCAAGTGTCACCCGCTTCTGGACGCGCCGCCCGAAACCCGCTGCGGCACGCTGACCGTCCCGCTGTACCATGCCAACCCTAACGGTGAAACCATCTCCCTAGCCGTCGCTATCCTACCCGCGCTGAACGGTCAGCCGCGCCCCGACCCGGTTATTTACCTTGAAGGCGGCCCCGGTGGGAGTGCGCTGACCGGCCTGTATGGATGGTTGGGTGTTGAACTGCGCGAGGAGCGCGACCTTATTTTGTTTGACCAGCGCGGGACGGGGTTTTCAAAGCCGGGATTGTTCTGCGACGACTTCGACTATGATTTTGACGTGGACGAGGCCGAATCCGCCGAGTATTACGCCGTCTGTGCCGAGGAACTGCGCGACGATGGCATCGACCTGAGCGCGTTCAACAGCGCCGAGTCCGCCGCCGATACGGCGATGCTGGCGCAGGCGTTGGGCTATGAACAGGTCAACCTGTACGGCATCTCCTACGGGACGCGGGTGGCGATGGCGGTCATGCGTGACCACCCGGCGGTGGTGCGCTCAGTCGTCCTCGATTCACCGTACCCGCCGCAGGTGATGGGCTACGACGAGCAGGCCGTTAACGGCTGGGTCGCCATCAAATCGCTGTTCGCAGCCTGTGAAGTTGACCCCGCTTGTGGCGACGCCTTCCCCGGCCTGCTTGACGCCTTCACTGATTACCTGTTTGAGCTGGACGAAGACCCGCAGGTCTATGATTTCGGCGACGGCGAATATGAGTATTACTCGTCCGACATCATCGATGTGCTGTTTGCGGCGATGTACGGTCACAATGCCATCCCATATCTCCCACTGGCGATTTCCGACCTCATCGAGGGCGACCCCGACACGCTGGCATGGGCGTACAGCGGCGCATGGGAAGATTACGAGGATTGGGAGGATGAGGACTGGGACGAGGAAGACGACGAGCTGTGGGCGCTGGACGACGCCGACGCGGTGTACAACAGTGTCGAATGTGTCGAGGAAATCCCATTCAACCGTCTGAGCGCCGCAGAAGCGCTTTCGCAGAACATCCCCGACCCGTTCTTTGACGGCCTGTTGTATTACGTCATCGACCAGTTCGAGATATGCGAGGTGTGGGAAGTATCACCAGCCGCCGAAATCGAGACACAGCCGGTCATAAGCGACATCCCAACATTGGTCTTGGCAGGCGAATTTGACCCCATTACCCCGCCCGTGTGGGGCGAAACGACGGTCAGCACGCTGTCACGCGGCCAATTGGTGGTCATCCCCGGCGCAGGCCACAGTTTAATCGACGCGGGGCCTTGCCCATCCGGGTTGGGCGTGACCTTCCTGAACGACCCGACCGCGCCGTTGGACGCCTCTTGCACCGCTGGGATGGTGTTGGTGTTTGAGGTTGAGTAATCGCCTAACATAAAAAATCATCCCCGCCTGAGTGATGGTTTTGGGCGGGGATGATTTGACTCTATGATGGCAAATCTAGCGGGCGACCCGCCGGGTCGCCCCTACAGACCGCATCATCCTGCGCTATTTTACCTTTGCGCGAGAAGATTTCCTCCTGCACGGACAGGGCCTGCCCTGTCCTGATGGGTGCCCCTACACCTTCAGATAGCGCGCCCGTAGAGCCGTGTGCATCCGCGTGACGACGCGCAGTACTGCGTCGGGGTTGGGCGTGCCGGGTGAACCACCCTCCTCAATGAACGAGTTGCGCAGGATGCGCCCCCAGTTGCCGGTACTGCGCAGCTTGGGGTCGTTGATGTACTGCTCGACCGTCTGCGCCTGCTGACCGCTGGGCGGGACAAGCATCCGGTTCAAGCTGCTGTACACATCGTCGATGTCACGCGGGCGGATGTGGCCCGGAACGGCATCGACGAGGAAACGGTGCATGTAGATGCGCTTCTTCTCGTAAAATTCCGCAATTGACAGTTCTGTTCCAGCGGCGGTGGTGATGATGATGTCGCTGCCACGCCGGTCGCTGTCGTCGTGCATCTGCTGGAACGTCTCCGACGACAAGGGGCCGAGGATTTCCAGCAGCTTCTTGTCTTCGTACATTGGCTCTAGGTTTGCCCCGTGACGGCGGAAGTAATCTTCGAGGATGGCATGACTGAACTCGAAATCGGTTAGGACGGCGGCTTGGCGGCTGGCGCTGATGTTGACCGGCATCCCGGTCGATTCGAGCGTGCAGATGCGCTTACTGCTGCCGAGGTCGGGGCGCAGGCGTCCGAGGACGTTGTGCATGGCGCTGTTGGGCGCGCCGAGGCCGTCCTCATACAGCATGGCGCGCACGGGGCTGTTGACCTTCTCACTCTTGAGCAGGTCAGCATATTTTTCCAGGCCGTCGCCGGTCAGGTGCGGCGTCAGGGGGACCATCAGCGGGCGGCCCGTGACGGTCGTGCCGCGCAGGTACTCGCGCACGCACAGCAGTTCGGGGTCGCAGGTCCCGTTGACGAATGGGCCGCCCTTCAAAATCGCGCTGTTGGCGACGGCGGTCGCGCTGCGGAGCAGACAGTAGAACTGAAGCAGGCCCAGCGCCTCAGAGCGCCCGGCCACGTCGAGGTGGATGTGACAGCCTTGGATTCGGAAGGTCTCAATTACACTGGCGGCGGGGTCGAGGTTGTAGCGCTGTTTGGCGACTTGTAATTTTTCTTGATAGGACGGGTGCTGACCGTTGACCAAAATCATCAGGTCACGGGCGGTGTTGACCTTGGGGTCATCCGTCAGCTTGAAGTCGCTTTCGATGGGGTAGGCCGACAAAATGGCCGTCAGCAAGCCGGTGACCTCGCTGGCCTCGACCAACGATGACAAAATACCGTCTAGCGACGAGCGCGTGAGCTGATAACCGACGCCGGGCGCGACGTGGCATTCAACCTGATACTGGCACGCTTCGCGGTCTATCTGAGGGGTGACGCCGATGCGTCGGGCGGCCTGTTGGTAGGCACGGATGAACGTCTGCATCTCGGTTTCCAGCGGACCGCGCCCGTCGGGGTGCAGCAGGCCAAGCTCTAACTCAGCGCCAAGCGCCCGCATGGCGTTTTTGGGGTGTTCGGTGTCTTCGAGGTTGGTATGGTTGACCGAGGGATTGAAGTTGTATGGGACGAGAGACTGCGCGGGGGTCTTGCCGCTGCGGTAGCGGCTGCTGACCGTGCTGCCCAGCACAAACCGCTTACCGTTCAGCTCACCGAGGAAGACGTTGCCTTGTTCGGGCGGGGCGTCGGGGTAGTAGGCCGTGACCGGCATCCCCAGCTTGGCGCTTAACTCGTCCAGCGGGAGTGGGCCGTCATCGCCCTCGTTCGCCAAAGTTCGCACCGCCTCGTTAAACGTTCGCTTGGTCTCTTCGATTTTCTGCCACGGGAGTGCTTGGCTAAATTCGAGCAGCGTTTCGTTTGAGGGGAGCGGTGATGCCATGATGGAGGTAGTCCTTTAAGGTGGGTTTAACCATGGCAAATTCTGCCCTATCGGGGGCTAGGCCGCAAGTGGGGGTTCATGTGCGCGGGGTGGTTGTTATGTACGAACTTCTGTGGGCAAAAAGGTTCTGAGGGCTTGACTCTCAGGTTACCTGAGACCTTATTCTGTTCATATCTGTGTACACGGAGCAAACCTTGTGATTAAAATCGGCGATTTTGCCCGCCTCAGCCAAGTTTCCATCGCTACCCTGCGCCACTACGATGAGATTGGGCTGCTCAAGCCCAGCCTCGTTGACCGCTTCACCAGCTACCGCTACTACACCGCCGACCAACTGCCGCGCCTGAACCGAATCTTGGCGCTGAAGGACCTCGGTTTCTCGCTCACCCAGATTGAGCAGGTGTTGGGCGGCGGCCTGTTGGTGGACGAACTGCGCGGGATGCTGCGGATGAAGCAGGCCGAGGTCGAGCAGCGGCTGGCCGAGGAGCAGGGACGCCTCTCCCGGATTGCCGCCCGCCTCAAACAAATTGAATTGGAGAACACCATGACTGACTACGAAGTCATCCTCAAGACTGCCCCCGCCACCCTGATTGCGTCGCGGCGCATCACCATCCCGACCAATGACCTCGCCGGAGAACTGCTCGGCCCTGCCATCGACACCGTTTACCAGTTCGTCCACACATCGGGTGGCAAAGATACCGCCCCGTGCATCGCCATCTGGCATCAGCCCGCCGAAATCTTGGTCAACGAGGTGGTCGAGGCCGCCGTCCCGGTTGACCGGATGCTGCCGGGGCAAGGCGACATCAGCGTCTATCAGCTTTCCAGCGCACTGGTCGCCTCAACCATCCATCCGGGCGATTACGCGGGTTTCGCCCAAGCCCATGCCGCTCTGCTGACGTGGATTGAGGCCAACGGCTACCGTTCGGTCGGCTCGTACCGTGAGGTTTATATCGCCTTCGACCCCGAAAACACCGCCAACCACGTCACCGAGGTGCAGTACCCAGTTGAGAAGGCCTAGAATCAACCCACCCCGCCCCCAATTAGAACAGTTTGAGGGGCGGGGTGGGCTTCAATAACACGGTGGAGCTGGCGTGTGCTGAAAACGTTAAAAAATGGGGCGCACTTGCGAACTAAGGGCGTGGGGGTTGACCGCCGCCGTTCCCTTGCCCCTGACCACCACCGCCGCCACCGTTGTTATTCCCTTGGCCTTGCCCCTGACCGCCGCTGTTGTTGTTCTCATTGCCCTGACCAAGGCCACCGGCATTGTTATTGCCTTGACCTTGGCCGGGGTTGTTGCTGTTGTTGCCGTTGTTATTGCCCTGACCTTGACCCTGACCGGGGTTTCCGTCAGTGTTGCCGCCGCCTGCCGTCCCGCAGCGCTCCTGCCAGCCGCCGCCAGTCGCCCACGAGGGAGGCGGGTTGCGACAGGTGCCGTCGTCGCGCCAGACCTCACCATCGGGGCTGACCTCGACCACGTTGTCGGCCTCAGTCGGGTTGTCGAGTATGATGTCGGTCTCGGTCAGGTCAAGGACGAAGCTGGGAAGGCCACCAGCGTTACCCGGCGCGTCATCCTCATCTACGAACTTGCCTTCAACGCGCACCCAGTCCCCAGCGCGCAGAACGCGCAGGAGCGGGTGGCGCTCGGACAATTTCACCTCGAAACCGGCGATGACCACGCCCGTCTCCAACACTTCTTCAACCTGCCCCTCGATGATGAATACAGTTTCACGGGGCGTCGATAAGTTCGGTTCTTCAGTCACGCGGTTGGGCGCACTCGTCGGGCGCTCGGTAGGAGCTTGTGTTGGGGCGCTGGTCGGTTCCTCGGTCGGTTGAACAGTCGGCGCTTGTGTTGGCGCTTTGGTCGGCTGGACTGTGGGAATAACCGTCGGTTCTTCAGTGGCTTGGACGGTCGGAGCCTCAGTCGGCTCGTCAGTGGAGAATTCCGTCGGCTCGGTCGTTGGGAATTCTGTTGATTCTTCGGTCGGTTGGGCGGTCACTTCGGTCGTCGGCGTCTCGGTCGGCTCATCGGTGTTTAGCAGCGCCACCGACGGCGAGGTCGGGGTCGGCGCGGCGTTACGGTTGTCTAGGACAGCCAGCATCCCGACCACCACCAGCAGCACAGCGGCAGCGCTGGCGGCGATACCCGTCAGAAGGAAGTTTATCGGACGGCGCGGCAGCACGCTTGGGGTGAGGGAAGGGGGTGGGGGCGTCTCGGTTATGGTCTGGGTTGGGGGCGCTTCCACAGTGGGAGTAGCGGGGAGCGCGTCCAGTGCGGCGAACATCTTAGCCGCCATGCGCGACTTGGCCGCGTCGGTCAAGACGGGGCGGGGGGCATTGGCGACCTCAAGCGCTGCCTGTACCAGTGGGTCGGCAGCGGAACCGCTGGACGCGAGGCGGGCTTGGCTGCCAGAGGGCAGCGCCCGGTCAAGCACCTTCGCAAGTTCTTCTGGGGTCATGTTAGTCATCATCTTTTACCCCACGGACATAGTGGCGGACTTTTGTCTCGCCCAATTGACCAGCCAACACCTGAAGCGCCCGGTGCTGGATGGACTTCACAGCGGTGACACTCTTACCCATCACATCGGCCACCTCCTGATGGCTCTTCCGTTCGATGATGCGGAGGATAAGCACCTGCTGCTGTTCACCGTTCAGGAGGGCAAAGGCACGGCGCATCCCTTCGGCCTCCTCTTGGTTCTGTATATGGTCTTCCGGGCTGTCGCCCTCATCCGACAGGTTATCGCTCAGGTCGGTGGAGGGGCGACGGTTGCTTCGGCGGCGGTAGTCGATGACGCGGGCGGAGGCGATTCGGTACAACCACGCTTCAAACGGCACGCCGGTAGACGTATACTGAGGCAGACCCTCGACCATCTTCACGAATACTTCAGCGGTCAAATCTTCTGCATCAGCATCACTGTCCACCCGATACGCAATGTAGCGGAAGATGCGCTCGACAAACATCTCGTAGAGCGTTGACACGGCCTCTCGTTGACCATGCCGCGCTTGGTCGATGATACTATCGATGTTCATATCTTGGCACTACCCGCCCTAGGTATGGGTTAAAGCGCCTTGTAATGTCGATGCACCCATAATACCGACAGCGCCTAACGAACGTCGCGCAGCAATTTAACAATCTAAGCTTTTCTTTATTGTTATCATCGTTATAACACGAAAGGCAGACCAATGCGGACACCGTTTTGGATATTTTTCTTAATCCTAAATCTATTTTATATACGCCATTTGGCGGTTGCACAGGAGGGGAGTATGACCATCCCTGACCTGTCTGGTCTTAATACTCCCCAAGCCGCTGCCGCCCTTAGATTAGAAGGTTTGGCGCTGGGTGACATTGTTTGGGAATTTAGTACCAGCTTGGAAGCCAATACTGTAATTGGTCAGGACCCTGCGGCAGGTACGGCGCTGGATGCGGGCAGTAAGGTGGATGTGGTGGTCGCGCAGACACCCAACGTCCGTCTGATGTATGACGACAACGACTTAACACTGATTAATAGTTCGGGCGGGGACATTAACCTCAACGGACTGCTGCTGGTACGTGAATCCGACGGGCGCGCCTTGCCCGGTGCGCGCTGGCCGCTGGAATTGCTGCCAGACAGGGGCTGTCTACAAGTCTGGTC
>JALONW010000417.1 GCA_025454725.1 Anaerolineae bacterium | reverse complement strand
ACCTCCTGAAACCCAGATATGGTTTTGAATGAAGCTGAAATTGAAGGTGTGGTGAGCTTTCATTTGGAACTCCTTTTTGGGTGGTTAAAGGTGTAGTTAGTTATCTAACTACACATTACATTCTAGCTTATAACATTACGTAATAACAGTGTTTTTCCCCTGAAAGTTTGTGTTTTCACGTAATATTCACAGGACGCTCACGGTCTCTCAGGTAGCTGGTTGACACGTCCGTTAGACTGCCTGTTATTCACGGATAACAGGCATTTTTTGCAGATGTTCAAGGGAACCGTTCCGGTTGAAATTCGGGCGATGCTTTACGAATTGTCGCAGGGCTGGCAAGCCGAGGCGCTGGCGGTCGCGTGCAGCGGTAACTTCACGATTGAACGGGTCTTTGCTGGCCGCTTCCCGCTGCTGTCTTGCGATGTGACCATCTACAGCGGCGCGCTGGGGGCGTGGTTCTCGCGGCAGCCTTTCCGCCTTGAATTGAAGCCGGAACTGCACGAGGCGTTCGGCTGGGTCTTGGAGGGGATGGCCGACCCCGCAGGCGCAACGGCTACGGTGATGCTGATGACCGCGTTCACCGATGCGCTGGACAAAAACATGCAGGTCAAGCCGAACGCCTACTACCGGCGAGTCGTTGACGCCTACCGCCGCAAGTGGCCGGAAATGCTCGACAAGACGCGGGCGCGGCTGGAGTCGTCGCCGCTGCGGATTGAAACCTACCATGCCGGTGACGCCGTGGACTGGCTGCCGACGCTGCCGCCCAGCGTGGCGGTGGCGACGTTCCCCCCGTTCTTCGGCGGGGACTATGAAGCGATGTTCGGCAAGCTGGACGCGCTGTTTGACTGGGATAAGCCGACCTACCAAGAAATCTTCGAGGAGCGCCGAAAAATCTTTCTCGATGCGCTGATGAACCGGCCCCACTGGGCGATTGGCACGCGGGAGCGCCTGCCGCAGCTGGAGCCGTACCTGCGCGGGACGGCCAAGACCACCAACCGGGGCGTCCCCCTGTATCTGTACGCCCCGGCAGGAGTCGCCCGCGCCGTCGCGCCGAGGCAGCAGACCGAGGCGGTCGCGGTGCCGCGCCTCGCGCCGGGTGAGCGGCTGGGAGAGCGCCTGTGGATTGCGCCGCTGGCTTACCCGTACTTCGCCGCGCTGCGGTCGCAGTACATGAATGAGACGATTAAGCCGGGGATGCCTACCCAAGCCTATGCGGTGCTGGTGGACGACCGGCTCATCGGCTGCTACGCGGTGCAGAAGGGCTACAAGGTCCCCAACGCCGAGGCCGACGCGCTGTACCTGTTGAGTGACTTCCCAGTCGCGCCCAGCGATTACCCGCGCTTGGCGAAGCTGGTGCTGTATGCCGCGCTGAGCAAAGAGGGGCGGCTGCTGGCCGAGCGGGTCTCGAAATCACGGGTGCGCTACATGGTGACGACCGCGTTCACCAACAACCCGGTCAGCATGAAATATCGAGGGCTGTTTAACCTGCACAGCCGGAAGGAAGCCGGGGATAAAAGCCCGTTTCAATTTCAGCTTCAGTATGTCGCTGAGGCTGGGCGCTGGACATTAGACGAAGGATTGAAGGAATGGAAGCTCAAGCACGGATCCACACGCGAACCCTCCGAGTGAATCCGACCACCCTCAAACTACTGGAATTGAACGCTCGTTACATGCGTCACGAAGTCTTTAATCGCTTGGTCGAGAACATCAAGCGGGACGGCGGGCTGACCGGTAACACGCCGTTTGCTTGGCTGGTACACGATGACCAGACCCGGCAGCCGATGGAGCCGCCGGTCTATGAAGTCCTGAGCGGCAATCACCGAGTCAAGGCGGCGATGGCTGCCGAACTCGAAGACATGGAAGTCACGCTGACAGACGACTATCTACCCCCTGACCGACGGCGCGCGATTCAGCTCTCACACAACGCGCTGTCTGGCGAGGATGACCCGGCCATTTTGAAGGTCATCTACGAGAGCATCCAAGACACCGACCTGAAGCTGTACAGCGGCCTCGACGATAAGACGCTGCAACTGCTGGCGGATGTCAGCGTCAGCGCGCTGAGTGAGGCGGGCTTGGAGTTTCAGACCATCGGGATTACCTTCCTGCCGCATGAGCGCGAGGCGCTCGAAGACGGGTGGACGCGGGCGCGTAAACTGCTTTCCGGCGCTAAGGGCTACTGGCTGGCGCGCTGGGCGGATTACGACAGCCTGCTCGACGCGCTCGAAGCCGCACAGCAGGGCTATGGGGTCAAGAACACGGCCACGGCCATCATGGTCGTGCTGGACGTGTTTTGGCGGCACGTTGACGACCTGCAAGCGGGGTATCTGGATGAAGAACAGCAGCCGATTGACCCGAAGCGGCAAGTCCCCATCTCATCGGTGCTGGGGCTGACCTGCCGGGCGGACTTGGCGGCCAAGCTGAAGCGGCTGGGCAAAGACCCGCTGGGCGAACTTGAGGCGCTGCTCGATGAACGTTTAGGGGTTGAACGGAAGGCAGGCAAAAAGAAGGATAAGCCTGCATGAACCGGGGACAGCGACATACCAACACGCGGAAGGCTGCCGACATCGCACGGCGGCGGAAAATCGTGGCGGCCAACCTGTTGGCTGGGGCAACCTACGCCGAGATTGCCGAGGTCCTGAGCGTGAGCAAGGCGACCATATCCGGCGATTACAAGGCGATTTTGTCCGAATGGAAACAGAACTACGCCGACCTCGCAGAGCAGTACGTCAACATGCAGATGAAGCGCCTCGATGTGCTGCTCAACGCCATCTGGGAACGGGCGCGCAGCGGGGAGAGGGACAGTCTCGACCGGGCGCTTGCCATCATGGACCGGCAAAACAACCTGATGCAAGTGGGCAAGCGCGGCGCGGCTTCTGGCGCGGGCGTGCTCATCTTCGAGGTGAGCGAGGGCGTCGGGCTGATTGGGGACAGTTGACGCGGGCTGTACGCTGATGGTTGACGGTTCGGGTTCATCTTGGAGGCAGCATGACCGACCTTACCATTACGGCAGCGAACGTTATCCCCGGCAGTGACGCCAGCTTCATCACTGGCGTGGCGGGGGCCACCATCACGGCGGGGCAAGCGGTCTACCGCGACGCGACGACCGGGCGCTTCTTGCTGGCTGACGCGGACGCCGAGGCCAGCGCGAAGCTGGAAGGGATCGCCGTCAACGGCGCTTCGACCGGCCAGAACATCACCATCCAGATTGGTGGTGAAATCACCATCGGCGGGACGGTGGTGGTCGGGCAGGTCTACGTCGCCAGCGCGACGGCGGGCGGCATCGCACCGTATGCCGACCTGCTCTCTGGCGACTTCGTGAGCATCGTCGGCGTGGGCATCTCCGCCACGAAGATCGCGCTGCGCCGGAACGTGAGCAACATCGCCAAGGCGTAAGGGCTTCACCGTCCGAAAGGCCGCTGCCAGCGGGAAGGGCAGCGGCCTTTTGATTCGGGCTACTTGACACCGTGTGTACATTGCGGATAAGCAACCTTTTCTATTCGCCCCGGAGGCGTTAACCCGATGTCTGACGAAACCAACCCCAACCCGACCCAC
>JALONW010000416.1 GCA_025454725.1 Anaerolineae bacterium | reverse complement strand
GATGGTCATGGAGAACATAGACACGGAGCAGTTCGCGCTGCGTGGAAAGAAGGCGCGGACAGGTGCGCCGGTCAAGCGCGAACTCCCCCCAGTCAAGGTCGCCAGCACGGACACCACCGGCGACATCTTAGACCGCTATGTCCAAGACCTACAGCGCGCAGGCTTGGAAGAAGCCGCCGCCATCATCGGGACAATGTACAACGCGCTGGTAGCCGTCAACTGTGCCAGCGTGCCGGTTAACTCCCCCCTCGCTAAAGTCGGCGAGGAGACCACCGGCGACCTAAACATCATCCAAAACATCTAACTCCCTCACCCCGCCCAGCCACTCGCTGGGCGGGGTGCTTATACCCCTACGAGGACTCAACAATGACAACCAAGACCCTAAGCCCCGCCGACATCTTTCAAGACCTTCAATCCAAACTCAGCGGCATTTTCCAGTACATGGATTGGGCAGAAGCCGAGATAGAGAAGGCGTGTAAGGCCGCACCCATCCACGCACGCCCACTGTTGTTCGGCGCGTTCCTCACCATGCGCCCAGAGATGGACATGCCGGAAATGCTCTATCGCGCCCATTGCAAGGAGCTGCTGACCCGGATACAGGACGGCGCGGACATCCACGCGCCAACCATCGCGGAGGTCGCGACCGTGCTGTACGAGATGGCGCTCATCCATCCGCTGCGCCGGTCGGCCACTGGCTTATATCTCAGGATTGTGCGGCAGGTTCTGACTCCCGCCCGGCTAAAGCGTGCCGGACTGGACGTAGACACCAGAGAGGTGAACATCCAAGAGGAGTACCCCGGCCAGTTTGCGGAAGTCGAGGACGAGATCAAGCGGACGCTGGCGAAGCGCCTACCCAAGCGCAGCGAACCCTACCGGCGCATCCCCGAAGGCAAACGCCTAGCAGCGCTGGAAGCGGCTGGTATCATCTTCCCCAAAGGAGGTGACATGAAACAACTCTACACCATCGGTTACGCGGGCTTATCCCTCGAAGCTGTCGCGCAGTGGGTCGAGGACAATGACGCGCTGCTCATAGACACGCGGCTGCGCCCATACAGCCCACGCCCAGACTGGCAGAAGGTCGCCATCGGCAGGCGGCTCGGCAGCCGCTACCAGTCGGTGACGGCGCTGGGCAACGTGAATTACAAAAACGGCGGCCCCATCCAACTCCAAGACGAGGAGGCCGGAATCAAGGTCATCATGGACGCGCTGGCCGAGCGTCCGGTCGTTCTCTTGTGCGCTTGCAAGGAGGTGGACGAGTGCCACCGCAAGGTGATAGCCGAGCGGGTGGAAGAACAGACAGAGATGCCCACAATCCACCTCAGCAAGCTGGACATAATCCCGGCACCAGCCCACCCACAAGCCCCATCAAGCGACGATGCAGAACCCCAGACCCAAGCACCCCTCGAAGGGTTTGATGTGCCGTCCCAGACCCCGCCCAGCGTCCAACTCAGGCTGTTCTAAACCCCAATATAGCCCAAGCGACAGCCCCGCAAGTGCGGGGCTGTTTTTGTCTACCGGTATCCAAGCTCGGCGAGGCTGCGCCGCTCTAGCATCGTCCCATACAGTGGGTCATCCCGCCGCTTCACAAGGTCGCGCAGCTGGATGCGACCATCTCGCCACAGCTCATACGCCTGTGGGCCGAGTCGGTCGCGCTGCGTGCTTTCAGGCAGCCCGGCAAACCATTCTTCACCCGTGGGGAACGGTGCAAGGTCTACGCCGACCAACTTCACCATGGAGGTGCAGCGGCACAGGTAATGAGCCTCCACCGGCTGGCCGACTGGAATTTCAGTCCCGTGCAGCGCGATGCAAACCGGACAGGTTCGGTTGTCCAGCGTGGCGTAGCGGATGGCCGTTTCAATGATGCCCCGGTTGCGCTCATAGGTCAGCGCGGTACTCTGGCGGTAGCTTTGCAGGTACATCGTCCGCATCAGGACATTGGCGGTCTGGCGTGGCAGCGCGCCGGTGCGCGAGATTTCCAGCGCGACCCGGTTAGGCGACCAGCCAGACACGAAGCCGCGCAGCGCCAGCCGGTTGATGGTCTCAAGCTGCACCCTGCCGATGTCGGCCAGCGCCTCACTCCAAGCGGGCGATGACGTAAACGAGACCTGCGCCGCCAGAGCCTCCACGCTGACCATGTTCCAGCCCGTCAGCACCCGCGCAGCCGCCGACGGATCCAACGCCCCAAGCCCGGCCAGCGCCGGGGCAGCCTCACGCGCAGCGCCGACCGCCCCTTGCAGCAGGTTATCGGCGTTATCGGCGACCACCTTCCGGCCTCGCTCCAGCGCGGCCTCAAGGTCAGCGGTGTAGGCACGCAGCACCGGATTGTTGATGTCCAATTTCTCGCCGAGGTCGGCCAACCGCCGCGCTTCGGCGTTCAACTCGGCCAGTCGCCGCTTCAGTAGCGGCGTGTCCAGTGTCGCACCCATCGCGTCCAGCACCGGCAGCGCGAGGCACTCATAGCCACGGTCAAGCAGGCGGTCGAGCAGTTGGCTAACGGTCTCAGCCATTGCTGCCGCCGGTTTCGGCTGCCTGACCGTTGAAGGCTGGTAGGCGCGCCATGATCGAGTCGGCCAGCGCCGCCTGCTCGCCTTCCAACTCGTCCATAATCTGGTCGATATAGGTCTCGTCCCAGTTCTTCACCTTCGCCACCTCGCGGATGGCTGCCCGCTTGCCAATCAGCGGGATCAGCGCCATCGCGTCAGCGATGATCTGTGACTCGTTGCGAACCTCCGGGCTTTGCCATTGGCAGCGCCAGCGCTGGGTCGGCGGCGCGGGCTTGGCAGCAAAGGCGTTGTGGACGTTCTGGCTAATCCATGCCGCCAGTGTCCACGCGCTGCCCGCTTTAATTTGGAAGCGCTTGATTTTACCGATGAGGCCGACCTCGGCCTGTTTGCGCGCCTCACCACTGGCGTCAGCGCTCACGCTGCCGATGTCGGGCGTGCTGGTGGTCGCGCCAATCTGGTCTTCGAGCTTCTCGTAGACTTGGAGCTGTGACGCCACATCACCGGCTTCGAGCTGGCCGAGCCTGATGCTGCTCAAGTGCGCGATTTCGAGTTCATCCTGCGGGGCGCGGTAGTTTTGTTTATCGTCCTGTGGGTAGACCGCGATCATCATCCCCGGCATAACTTCAGCATCAGGCTTAAAGCCGATGGCGTACTTCACTGGGAATCCACTCAGTTCGGTGGTCATCAACATACTGTGGAGGGCGCGGTTGTGGCCGTCTTGCAGGGTGATGACGTTCGCCAGCTCAGACACACCAAAGCCGCTTTTACCGCGCCGCTGGTTGGCGAAGTGGACGACCGGCACACCGATAGGCTTGCCGTCGGGGTGCGTCCAGTCCAGCACAGGGGGCAGACCATCCGCCGTGTACCGTGTGAATTTTCCATCTTCACCCGTCCAGTAGCGTTCGATCCGGTCAGGGTAGTAGAAGTTCATCCGCACCGTGTCCGCGAAGTTCTCCCGGCTCTCGTACCAGATTTTGATGGCGCAGGCCAACGTGTTGCGGTCGCTGCTGGACGGGATGACGAGCATTCCCTCGCGCCCGTCGTAGGCGGT
>JALONW010000415.1 GCA_025454725.1 Anaerolineae bacterium | reverse complement strand
AGAGACACGCGATAAGCTGGCCGTATAGACCATCATCTTTTTCTATATCAGAGGAATAACACCATGCAGCAAATCATGTTTAGTTTTAAGGGCCACGAGGCCCCGCCCGACATCCTTGACGCGGTGCGTGATGGGCGCGCCGGGGCGTTCTGTCTGTTCGCCTACAATGTCGAGTCGCCTGCCCAACTGCGCTGCCTGTGCGAGTCGCTGATTAACGCCGCCGCCGAGGGAGGCTTTCCGCCGCCGATTATCGGCATCGACCAAGAGGGCGGCCAACTCATGGCGATTAACGACCACGCCACCGCGCTCCCCGGTAATATGGCGCTGGGTGCGGCACGCTCAACCGAATTGGCTCACCAAGCCGGGCGCGTTTTGGGGCGTGAGTTGCGCGCCGTCGGCGTCAACATGAACTTTGCGCCCAGCCTCGATGTGAATATTAACCCCAAAAATCCGGTCATCGGGGTGCGCTCGTTCGGGGATGACCCGCAGCAGGTGGCTGACCTCGGCGTCGCGCTGCTCAAGGGGATTCAGGAGGTCGGTGTGTTAGCGACCGCCAAACACTTCCCCGGCCACGGTGATGTTGTTAGCGATACGCACCACGGGCAGGCCATCGTCCCCCACTCAATGGAGCGCATGGAGGCGGTTGAACTTGTGCCGTTCCGCGCCGCGATTGCCGAGGGCGTGGCAGCGATTATGACCGCGCACATCACCTTCACGGCGCTGGATGACCAGCCCGCCACCATCTCACATCGCATCTTGACCGGCCTGCTGCGCGAGGAGATGGGCTATAACGGCCTCATCGTCACCGACGCGATGGACATGCACGCTGTCGCCCAGTTGGGCGCATACGAGAGTGTCTCGGCGGCGCTGCAAGCGGGCGCAGACCTCGTGATGCTTGGTCACTTGCCCGACCAACTCGCGCTGGCGGAAAAGGTCGCGCCGTTCGGCAGCCCCGAATCGGCAGCGCGGGTGATGGCCGCCCGCGAGTCGCTCCCGCGTGAGCTGCTGCCGTTCGAGGTGCTGGGGAGTGACGAAAACCGAGGTATCGCGCAGGCCATCGCCGACGCCGCCGTGACGGTCGTCCGGTCACAACCGCGCAGCATTCGCCCCGGCGCGAGCATCACCGTGATTACGCCCAAGCCGGTCAACTTGACACCCGCCGATACGTCGGCGATGGTCAAGATTGCGCTGGCGGATGCCTTTGAGCGCCGCATGTTCGAGGTCGAGGCGGTCGAATTGACCTTCCGCGCCAGCGATGCCGAGGTACAGGACGCGCTCCGCCGTGCCGCCCACAGCGATTACGTGGTGGTCGGGACGATTGCTGCCGACCAAGATTCGTCGCAGGCAGCGCTAGTCAACGCGCTGGTCGAGCAGGGGCGCAACCCCATTGTTGTGGCACTACGCACTCCCTACGACGTGACGGCTTTCCCCGGCGTAGCCGATTACCTCTGCACCTACAGCATCCGCCCGGCAGCGGTCGAGTCTGCCGCCCGCGCCATCCTTGGTGAGATTGTGCCGACTGGCGTCCTCCCGTGTGAAATTCCGGGAGCGCTCCCGGTTTAAATGACCCACTACTGCTGAATCAAAAAGACGCCTCGTTTGTCGCGGGGCGTCTTTTTTGTAGATTTAACCAGCCAGCGTTTCAATTACGCGGCTTGGCAGACCTTCCAAGCGCCGTCCTCACGGGTAACCGGCAGGGGCGGCATACCCATCTGTGCAGCGTCCATCGACTGCGACTGACCGGCCACGGTGACGGTAATGTTGCCGCCGATGGCCACGTTGGCGCTGTTTTCGGTGACATCGCTGGCGGTATAGGTCAAACCGCTGTAGTCCATCTCGGCACCAGCGGCAGCAGCGCCACCCATGGCGCTGGCCATCTGCTCAACGACTTCATCGGTGATCTGGGCACGCTGCGCAGCACACACCGAAGCACGCATCGCTTCGCCGTCACCGGCAAAGGTCGCTTCCATAAACGCCTTGGCCGCATCTTCCGGTGAACCGCCGCCGGTCGTCGCCGGGGTATCACCTGCCGGAGCCGCCCCACCGCAGGCCGCCAGCACGGCGACCAACAGGACCGCCGTCATAATCGTCATCAACTTCTTCATGTTGTCCACTCCTCGGTTTGTGCGAGAGTTCATCAAAACTGGCCGTCTTATCCGACCTTAAGTTTCATTGTAAGGGGTTTTGGAAATCCCGCACGCCAAAACGCCCACCAAAAATGAGAAAGTTTGGCACAGTGGGCAAAAGGTGTTATTCCGCCGCCAGAAGACCGACCTTCCGCACCCAGCGCAGCAGCTCATCCTCGAACGGCTCGGTAATCATCATGCCCCGGTCAATACCGCGCGGGCTAGTCCCCGGTTCCAGTGGCTCTGGCATTATGGTCGGCGCGTCGGGGTCCACCACGTCGTCGGCGATGAACAGGGTCGGGACGGACAGAAACCCGACCCATGCCAGCAAGCGCTCGCGCCAGACCGGGTCTTCGTCGTAGAACACCTCGCGGAACGGGACGCCGTGGTCGTCCAGCACGCGGCGGGCGAGGGTAGCCATCGGGCAGCCAAAGCTGCGGTTGATGAACACGAGGGTTTGGGGCATGGTTAGGCGTCAGCTTTCTGGCGTAGGCACAATTTCAGGCGAAATGGGGGTAGCAGATTCCAGCGGTTCGAACCCAAACGGGTCATCTGGCTCTAAGAAGCACAAGATACCCTCGACGATGGCGCGGGCGAGCAGGTCCTGCTGTTCGACGAGGATTTGCTGGTCGGCGCGCATGAAGCCCAGCTCGATGATGGCGGCAGGGGTCAGCGGGTGCAGCTCGCGGAAGTTGTGGTAATCGGTCATGTCGATGGTCAGGCTGAAACGGCGTTCAAGCCCGGTCATCGGGCCGTAGTAGCGGGCGATGCACTCCGCCAGCCGGTCATCGGGACCGTTGGGCGGTTTGGCAGCAGCTTTCGCCACCAAATAGCCGCTGACGTACTCGCCGTAGTCTTGGCAAGAATTGGAGTGAATGGAGACCATCGCCGCCGCTTGGTAGTCGTTCAGGCGCGGGTCGAATTCGTCCAATAGGTCAACGCGGTAGCTCTGTTCGCGCAGGAGTTGGACCACCCGCGACGCGACCGCAAAGTTGATGTCGTTCTCAGTGATGACCACCTCACCCGCTGCATCGAGGCAGACCGCGCCGGGGTCATAATCGGCCTCCCCTGGCCCACGGTGACCCGACACGATGCCAATGGTGCGCGCCCAATTGGGCGGCGGCGTGGGCGTGAAGGTCGGCGTCGGCTCAACGGCGTAGATGGCCGCTGACAGGTTACGGCGCGTCTCTGGATCAATAAAGTCGGCGCTGGTGAACCAGCTCAAAATCGTCCCCATAATGCCCGACGCGATGACCACGAACGCGCCGGACGCGCTCGGCGTCAAGGCGGGCGGCCTCGGCGGGTGTCGGGATAGGTTTAGCCGGAGGCAGAGGGTCAGCAGCTTTCGCGACCGGCTCGGGCGTGCTGATTACTTCCGGCGCTTCGGGTGCGAGGTCAGGCAGCGGTTCGGGGTCAGGCTCCCAAGCGGGCGTTTCCGGCGCGATGGGCAGGTTAAACAGGCGCGACTCGATTTCCAGCGGCACAGGTTCGGGCGGCGCGGGCGTGGGGTCGGGCGGGTTGAGTGCCGCCTGACGCACCATCTCGGTGAAAATCATCGAGGCGGGCAGGTCTCCGCTGCGGCTGCGCGTGCGGCGCGGCGGCGGGTTGGTCTCGTCATCATGGGGTGGGGGTTGGTCGGTCATCGCAGGACGGTCTGAGCCTCAAATCCAAACGGCAGGTGGCGCACCTCCCAAAAAATGGGGATACGACTAAACCTTAATGTCTATTCTACCCCATTCCGCTGACCTTGCTGTAGAATGACAATATAACAAATCGTTACGCGAGACCAGCGGAACCCACACAGATGTCCCCTTCACACCTCAACCCCGCCCCCCACAGCACCACCATTGGCGGCCACC
>JALONW010000069.1 GCA_025454725.1 Anaerolineae bacterium | reverse complement strand
TCTCATCCTTGTGTGATAATGTGTCTTTGGGTCGGCAAGCGCGCTATTTTACGGGGAGTATAGCACAGAAGTCCCCGGATGGACGCTGTTTCATCCCACCTATCACCGTCTAAGAGTGATGTGGAATAATCCAAATTCATTCTTATTTCTAATTAAAATAGAAATGGATATAACATACTTCGTTCAGTAAATTAACATATTAAAAGTTAAGATTATTGCCGTTGACAATGATAAAAGGTGGTTATATGCTTTGTATAAGTATCACAAAAACTAAGCTTGCTTAGTTTTTGTGCAATATGCACAATCTCAATTATGGAGGATGAACATGGCAACGCAAGCTGGATACCATATAGGTAATCAATTTATAGAATCAGATTCACGTATTAAAACAGGTTATGATATTTTGGTTGAAGCAGGTAAGGACCCTTCGCGCACGGTGGTAGCGGTCAACGTCCGTGGTGAACGAACCATTATTGACCAACATGAGCAGGTCGAGGTCGAGCGCTATACGCACTTTGAAGACCTCCCCTCTTTCATTTACGGCTGAAATAAAAAAACATAAATAATGTTAGATTCTATTGGCGACGCGCCCTTACACGAGACGGCTTTGCTGCGCCGTGTGCGTGGTGAGGTGCGCGACCTCCTCTTGCCTATCTACGGGATGCAGCCCCACAGCGTATCGTTCGATACCAAAAATGGGACTTGGGCGTGTGTCAAGCAGCTCCCCGTCCCTCAGCGCCTCACTCATTCCGGTGATGGGCGTGTCGATATACTCCTTCTCATTCCACCCACCTACCCACAAATCCCACCGGACGGCTTTTACTGCGATTTCAACTTAAATCTCAAAGAGCATTACTATCCGAGCTGGAAGGACACCTATTACCCGGACCAGCAGAGTCAATTGGTTAAAAATGGATGGCAGTGGTTCTGCGCCCACGCCCACCACAGCCGCAACAGCTATTGGCAACCCAGCACGCAAACCCATCAGGGCGATAATTTATTGACCTACCTTCACTTATGCCTCGCCATCCTCGGTACGGAAGGTGAGAAGACATAATGGTTCATCTGTCGTCGGTTGAAGTTGTGTTTACGGGAAGCCAGTTCGATTGGCTGCATGCGCACCTATTCCAAGACGACAATAAGCAATCCGCTTTTGCCTTTGCTGCCCCAGCCGAGGGAAATGAACGCCTCAAACTCCTTATCCAACACCTCATCCCCGTACAACCAGAAGATTACCTTACACAGTGCGACGGCTGTTTGCACCTCAAGCCAGAGCGTGTCGAGCGCATTGCACAGTACGCCCTCGACCATCGCTACAGCTTGATTGAAATCAACATCCACAAACCAGAACCGGGAACCTTAGAATCTTCAAGTATCGACCTAAAAGCGACGGGTTCGTATTTCATAGGGTTTGCCCATAAGCCCCCCCACCCTTTCCACCATATAAAACTGGTATTCAGCCCTGACAGCGCCGACGGCATCATCTATGAATCCGATAGCGGCGTAACACGCCCCATTGACCGTGTTACGGTTCTCGGCCACCCGATACGGCGCTACGACGTTAAACCTAAAGGCAAATATCCACAGGGCGATACAGACTACCTAGCACGTTATAACCGCCAAGTGCAGGCTTTCGGTGAGCGCGGACAAGCACAGGTCAAGGCTACCCGCGTGGGTATTGTTGGCTTGGGAGGGGTGGGCAGCGCTGTCACGCAGCAGTTGGCACTCTTAGGCGTGCGTGAATTTGTGTTGGTGGATGGCGACATTCTCGAAGAGTCCAATCTCAACCGATTTGTCGGCGCAAACTGGGATGACGCCAGCCGACATCGAAAGAAAGCCGAGGTCATCCAAGACTTTTTAGAAACCTTAGACCCCACTTATATGAATATTACGGTTCATGCCACCCCATTCCCGACCCCATCCAGCGTTGACGCACTCAAAATTTGTGATGTCTTATTCGGCTGTACCGACACCCACGGCAGCCGCCTCCTATTGAACAATTTCGCCGTCCAGTACATGCTCCCCTATATCGATATCGGGGTCGGTATCAACACAAACCCTGATGGCACATTAGCCGAGGCGGGTGGTCAGTACCGCGTGGTCATGCCTGATGGATACTGTTTGGAGTGTGTGCGTGCCATTAACCCAGTGCTGGCGGCAGATGACCTTCGCAGCACTGACCAGCAGGCACTGCGCCAAGCCCACGGTTACATACCCACCGAAAACATCAGCGCGCCGTCGGTCGCTTTCCTGAACAACACACTGGTCTCATTGGCGGTCGGTGAATTCCTGAACCTCCTAACCGCCTTTCGTAGTCCGCAGCGTTTGGTTTATTACTTCCTGAACGACCATAGCACACGTACCATCCATGCACACCGACGCACCGATTGTGTGGTGTGCGGCGGCGACCACCTTGCGATGGGCGACCTCGAACCTGTGGTCGGCCTAAATACCGTACCCCCTATTGCCCCTTTAGACCTGCCGGTGCCAACCCATGGCCGACCCTCAAACACCTAACACACCGTCGGGCGACGAATTCTCGGACGATGCCAAAAATGAGGCCATCGCCCGGCTGTTGGAGCGCCTACGCCGAATTGACGCAACCGAGACTACTGCAGCCGCCCAGCGCACCCATCCACAGCGCCCCATCGCCCCATCCATGGCTGAGAAACCGCCGGAAACGCCCCCCACAGCGGCGCGTATCGATGAACCATCTAAATACAGCGCCCCACCTCCCCAAGAACCTATCGAAAGCGACCCCTTGCCCATCAATACCCGCTACGAACACATGCAGAACCTGCGCCGCGCCCGTCAGCAGCAAGTACGAGCCACCCGCAGGCAGGCATGGAAAGACCTCCAGCGACAGACAAGGCAGCACCTCACCCGCGCCGTCGATTTCTCAAACCGCTGGGTGAATCGTTTGGTATCCTTTGTGGCTGGGGTCGGCGTGACCTGCCTTGTGCTGCTGCTCATACAACTCTGGGTGGCCTCAACCATGAGCAATGAAATCACCCCGACCCAACCAGAGGCGCTCCACCTCAGTGGGGTTGTCCCGACCACCACACCGCCCCCAACTCTGTCTGTCATTTGGCGCGCCAACGCCAATCCGACGTCACCCATGAGTGTCATTCCACCCCATACCCACCCCGACATCATAGGGTGTTGGGTCAGCGCCGAAAACATCGAGATTTCGCCAAATACTCCTTATGACACCCAAGACGAACCCACCCTGCGCCTCTGGACACAGGTCGATACAGAAGGGTGCGAGGGTCGATTACTCCGGGTCAGTCTCTCCATCACCCGCAGTGACGGTCAACCGCTGCCAGCCTTGGGCGCTTGGCAGTTTAATAACCCAACCAACCACCAACTCACTGTTGAGGGAAAGCTGTCCATTAGTGATGGGTCGCCTGTCCCCATCGTCTTGGAGCTACCACACACGCGGTTCCCGCTGGCTCCCGGCCTGCACAGCCTAAGCGGTTACCTCAACATCCGCGACGAAAACACCGATATGACGCTGTATGACATGCCATTAGAACCATTCATACTGCCTATCGCGCCATAACACCCGTTGGGTCGCCGTTAGTTGGCTATTCAAACCCTATGAGTTGGTGTTAAAGTTAGCAGATTGATTTTTAAGTTCTGTGAAAGTTATTTAGGATGGCCGTGTCTACCCCCCTGACCGCGCAGGAGAAGATTCGCCGGATTCTGGTCAATAACCTCTACCAAATCGACCAGAACCTGCCGCGCTGGGCGCGCCGTTCCAACCCCATCGTCAAGCGCGAGCTGGGGCTGTACTGGCGTATCATGCCTCCACAGGCTGACTCGGTGCTGCGCGCCTTCTGGGTACAGGCGCTCATCATCGCCGCCACCATCCCCATCCCATTCCTGCTGACACTGTTACTACCTCTAACCCTCGTGTCGTTTGCGCTGCTGCCCTACGGCCTCTACCTGTACGCCCAACTGCTGTACAACATCGCGGGCGATGCGTCCAGTTCGATGGTGGCCGAGGTCGAGAACGCTACGCTGGATGTCATCCGCATGACACCCGTCCCGACGCGCCACCTGCTCCTCAGCAAGCTGGCCGGTTCGCTCTGGAAACAGTCCGAGCCGTTCACCCTTGTCCTCGCCCTCGCCAGCCTGACCCAAGTGCCATCGCTGTTCATCATCTACGCCAACCTATACTCCCCTCAAAACTTCCCCGCTACTGCCCAAATCCTCACGGTCATCCTGTTCGCCACCTCGCTCATCCGCCTGCCCGTCGAGGCATTCATGATTGGCGCACTGGGGCAGTGGGTCGGCCTGCAAACCAGCGGGCGCGGCGCGGCGCAGGCCACCACCATCGGACTGATGGGGTTTTACTTCCTGCTGGTCAACCTACCGCGCCTCATCCCACTTGGCCCAATCGGGCGCGTGCTGGTTGATGGGCTGCTGCCGCTGGCGATGGCGGCTGGCAGCGCATGGCTGCTGGTCAAGCTCACGACGCGAATGCTCAAGCGCGGAGAGCTGGCGTAGGCTGAACGCCTCACGCGGCACACAGCAAGCCGTGATATGCTAGAGGATGCACAGAATATTCGCCTTAATCTTGGAGGCTCTCCCATGCTATCCTACCGCCGCTGGTCAGTGCTGGCGCTGGCGTTCTGCTTTATGCTGACGGGCTTCGCCCTCGGCAGCACCCAGACACCCGCCGATGCCCAAACCACCCCCAACACCAACCCGAACGTCAACATTACCTTCCCGCCGCCAGTTTACGTCGTGCGCGGTGAGGTCGAGGTGCGCGGCACGGTCAACCTGCCTAACCTCTCCAACTACTTCCTAGAGTTCCGTCCGCTGGGTGATGACTTCCTCCCCCTGAGCGAGGATGAGCCTTTCGTCCCGGCCAGCCCTGCCCAGACCGGCGTCAAAATCGACGACATACTGCTGACTTGGGACACCACCATCCTTGAAGATGGTCTGTACGAGATTCGCCTGCGCGCCAACGTCAGCCGCCAAGCGCCGGTTGATGCAGTCGTCGGCCCAATCCGCGTGGAGAACGACATCCCAGACTTCTTAGTCGAGCTGCTCCAGCCCACCCCGACCTCGACCATCACGCCGTCGAGCAGTGTCATCGTCATCGGTGGCACGCCCACGCCCGGCGGTGTCATCATCACCCGCCCGACGCTGGCCGCCTCGCCCAGCCCGACCGGTGACCCGGTGGTCACGGCCAACACCGACGCTAACGTCCGCAGCGGCGATACCACCCTCTACCCGGTCATCGGGACACTGCTGGCGGGCAACCAAGCGCGGCTCATCGGCATCAGCGCCTCTGGTTCTGGCTGGTACTACGTTGAACTGAGCAACGGTCGGCGCGGCTTCATGGCCCCGTCGGTCGTGACGGTGGCGGGCAACGTTGCCAACCTCCAGCGCATCCAGCCGCCGCCGCCGCCCGCGACTGCAACCCCGACCCCGCGTCCGACCAGCGGTGATGCCGTCCCCAATGGTATCGCGCTCGTGCCGGTTGAGCCGCGCTGCAACGAACCGTTCAGCGTTCAGGTGAATATCACCAACGCGGGCAGCGCCCCGTTCAGCAGCGGTGGCACCATCAGCATCCGCAACATGGCGACCAGCAATGGTGCGACCACCAATAGCGCGACCGGGACGTTCCCGCCCCTCAGCCCCGGCCAGAACTTCGTGGTGGTCATCCCGTTCTCCGTCACCCAATTCAACGGGCAGGAAAACCAGATTATCGCCACCGCTGACGTGAACAATGAAATCGTCGAGGAAAACGAAGGCAATAATGTCTTCGTCCACAACTACCGGCTGCGCCGTGCGGGTTGCCCCTAACCCCTAAGTCCAGCTAAGATTGACGGGGCGTGTCCGATGTGGCGCGCCCCGTCTTTTTGTTTCTGTCGTCCCTGAGCTATGGAGCCGCCATGTCTTACCCCACCCCACTGGTCACGACCCAATGGCTGCACGACCACCTCTACGCCTCCGACATCGTTATCCTTGATGTGCGCGGTAAGGTGATGCCCGCTACCCAACCGCCGCCGTGGTACATCTCGCTCTATGAGGACTACGCGAAGGGACACATCCCCGGCGCACGCTTCGTCAACTGGATTACCGACATTACCGAAAACGGGCCGGACAACATGCAGGTCGCGCCGCCCGAAAAATACGCCCAAGTGATGTCACGCCTCGGCGTCAGCGACGACTCACACGTCATCGCCTATGACGCGGCGGGTGGGATGTTCGCGGCGCGCCTGTGGTGGTCGCTGAACTACTACGGCCACAGCGCGGTCTCGGTCCTTGATGGCGGCTGGACGGCTTGGAAGGCGGAAGGCCGACCGACCAGCATCGATGAGCCGACCCTCATCCCCGCTAAGTTCACCGCCCGTGTCACGTCCGGCCTACGCCTAACCAAAGCGGATGTCCTCGCCGCGCTGGGGACTGATACTCGACTCATCGATGTGCGGACGCCGGAAGAATTCCGAGGCGAGGCCAGCCGCGCCAAGCGCAGCGGCCACATTCCCGGCGCGGTTAACCTGCCCGCCAAGTCATTCATGGACGGCCCGCACGCCAGCCTGACCCAGATTGACGCTCTCAAAACTTCCTTCACCGAAGCAGGCGCGGGCGACGACCAGACCGTTGCACTCTACTGCAACGGTGGGGTGTCGGCCAGCCTCGGCCTGTTGGCCTACCGTGCGGCGGGCTTCACCGGCGGCGCGGTTTATGATGGGAGCTGGAAGGACTGGGGCAACGACGACGATACCCCAGTCGAAGGGTAAGTTCTACCCATCCAACGCCATAATCAGGTCAAAGTTGATTCCTGCCGCCGCCGCGCCGCCCTGCGCGACCGCCTGCGCCACTGACCGCAGCGGGTTCGACAAATCGCCCGCCGCGTACACGCCCGGAACACTCGTCCGCCCCAACACATCCACCTCAACCAGTCCATGTCCACCGAGCTTGCAGCCCAAGTCATGGGCGAACGGCGTGCGATGATGAACCACGGGGCGGACGAACACGGCGCGGCACGCGATTTCGCGCCCGTCGGCCAACATCACGCCCTGAAGCTGGCCCTCCGGCGCGTTGAACCCAACCACCGCCGACTCAACAATCCGCACACCGCGCCGGTCGAGCTTGGCGCGCCAGTCATCTGGGACAGACAAGCCCTCGGCGGTGCAAACGGTCAAGTCCCCCGTCCATTGGCTGACCATCAGAGCTTGGTGGAACGAGTGCTCATGGTCGGCATAAATCACGATGGGCTGCGAGTGGACTTCGTAGCCGTCGCAGTAGGGGCAGTGGATGACGCTGCGCCCCCACAGCGCCTCAATGCCCTCAATCGGCGGCAGTTCATCGCGCAGGCCGGTTGCCAAGAGCAGTTTGCGCGCCGAAATCACCTGCCCATCGGAGGCCGACACGCGGAAACCGTCGGCCACTGTTTCGACCGCCGTGGCCGTCGCACGCACGAACGTCACACTGTCATAACGCTCAACCTGCGCCCGCGCTGCCGCCACGAGGTCTGCTGGGGCTGTGCCATCTTGCGTCAAGAAGCCATGTGAGGCGTGCGAGAAACGGTTACACGGCTTGGCATCATCCAACACCACAACTCGCCGCAGCGCCCGCCCCAATACCAGCGCCGCGCTCAACCCTGCGCTGCTCCCCCCGATAATCACCACATCGTCCATGGATAACCACCCATTATTGAGACTAAATATCATTATAAAGACGTTTAGGTGTGATACATCTTACGTGAGGAGAAAACAAGCTATGGCGTTTAGGTGTTTCATCGGCGGGCGGGCAAGCCTCGCCCCTACAGGACGGATAACCGCTGTGGATGTGATTTTCGCCCAAGACGGGACATCCATGTAGGGGAAGCGCTTGCACGCCCGCTTCTGACTTTTCACCCAATCCTTACATATCCAGCCTATTTGTTAAACACCCTCTGCCTCTGCACATTAAAAAAACCCCTCTCCTAGGAAGAGGGGCAAAGCTGAGGTTCAGATTACGTAGTGTTACTCGCTGACCGTGAACAGGCGCAGCGTCCGGTCTCGCAGGGGGAAAACCACGGTTGTCCCGTCGGGGCTGACCACCAGCGGGTCACCCGACTCCGGCGGGAGTGTCAGCGTGGTCGCATCCTCGCCCGCCAACAGGTCGCTGACGGTTCGCGTTGCCAGCACCCCGTCTACGCCCATGCTGAGGACGAGTTCACCGTCGGGCGTGAAAGCCACCGCCGTAACTGGCGCGTCATGCGTCGGGAGCAGCGGGCCAGCGCTCAGGCCGCCGACCAGCGACAGCGCCAGTGTCGCGCCGTCGTTGTAGCCGACCACCAACACGGCCCCATCGGGGCTGAAGGCGAGGCTGGTCGCACCCGATTCAGAGTCGATGCGGGCGGTCTGTTGGCCGGTCGCCATATCCCATAGGCGCACGCTCTGGTCAAGGCTGGCCGACGCGAGGGTCGAACCGTCTGGACTGAACGCAATGGCCGTCACCGTGTCGGTGTGACCGCGCAGCGCAAACAACTGCGCTACCGTGTTGATGTCCCAGATGAGGATGGCGTTCAGGTTGGCATCGTCCACGCTGGTGGCGAAGGCCGTCCCGCCGCTGCTGGCAATCCGGCTGCCGTTCGGCCCCAGCGCCAGCGCGCTGATAGGGGCGTTATGCCCGTTCAGCACGAGACGCTCAATCAAGCGGCTCGACGGCGACAAATCCCAGACGTGCAGCGACCCGTCATCGCTGCCCAGCGCCAGCACGTCGGCTTGGCCGTCGGCAATGCTGAACACCACGCGGGTGAAGGTGCGGTTAGTCTTGTACTGGCGCGGCGGCAGGGTCAGATCGGTGGTGTCATAAATCCACACGCCCTCCGCACCGGTATCGCCCAAGACAGCCAGCTTACCCGACTGACCCCAAGCCGCCAGCGGGCGGATATTGCCCTGCAAGCGCACTGACTCGGCCAAGGACGGCAGATTTTCGGGCGTAATTGGGGTGCGCGTGGCGGCCAAACCCGTCACAGGCGGCAGCGGCTCAACCACATACGTCCCGTCCACACCCTCGACCACAAAACCGCTCACACCGTCATAAATCACCTGCCACCACACGTTGCCCTCAGCATCGCAGACAGGCAGGTTGGGCGTAACGACAAAGGCGGCACGCTCTGGGAGCTGGTTAAGGATTGTCCCAGAAGTCGAGGCCGCATCGCGCAGATTTACCGACTCGCCGGGCGCAACCCACCCTTCAATATCTGGTGCAAGCCGTGACCGGATATAGCTGCGCTCGGCGGGCGGCGCGGGGCAGAGCCGGTTCGACAGCTCGCGGGGGTCGTCCACCCCGACCGCATCGACCAGCTCAATCTGCGTGCCAGAGTCGCCCGTCACGCCGCAGAACACTGTCAGCGTGCGGTCGGCGGACGTGTGATATTCATAGACCTCATTTTGCCATGTAAACTCAAACACATACCCCACCACCGACGCGGGCGCAGCCGTCACACCGTCGGGCGCGCAGCCCAGTTGGTCATCGGTGAAGGTTTCCTGCGACCACGTCCAAAACAGGTCGTTGAGCGTCAGGTTCAACCCCAATTGCTGGTTGAGCGCCGCCAGCGCATCGTTAATCGCGTCTGGTGCGCCCTGCGCCGCCGTCGGCAGCGCCAAAACCAGCATACACAACACTATCCTCAACAAGCGCATCAGACGCCCTTTCTTCTGCATAAACCCAGTTTTCTTGTGTGGACCGCCATGCGTCCCCTTGCTGCGCGTAGGGGCGACTCGGTGGGTCGCCCTTAACCCAGTCGTATCGTTACTCAGCCAGCGCACGGCAGGCCGGGCAGTCACCGCCGGGGCGAATCAGTGCAAAGCCCGCCTGCGGGTCATCGCCCCAGTTGGCGAAGTCCATGTTCCAGATAATCAACAGGCTAACGCGGTTGCTGCGTGCCGCAATCGACACGACTTGGTCAATCCACTGCGCCTGCTGGGCGACGGTGGTGTTCTGCGCCCACAAGAAGCTGCCGGGCAGGCCGGGGTATCCCTCGCCGGACAGGTAGCCCAGCTCGGTGAAGCACAACTTGCGCGTGTTGCGGAAGGCCGCGAGATAGGTGTTGACCATCGTGGGGTAGTAGCGGGTGTAGTACAGCGGGTTACCACGCGGGTCGCCGCTGGTAGCGGTCGGGGGCAGCACGCCCTCGTTGTAGTGGACGCCTAGGCAGTCCATGTAGTTGGCCGCGCCCGCCGCGTACATCTGCTCGATGAACGGTTTATCGTCGCAGCCCGCCGGGGTGCAGCCGCCGAAGAAACCGGTCGGCGACGGCGCACCGCTGACCACCATCACGTTGGGGTTCGCGGCCTTGATGGCGATGTAGGACTTCCTCAGCAGCTCCGTGTACAGCGCGCCGCTGATAGCCCCAGACGCCCACTCCCGGTCGATATTCGGTTCGTTCCAAACCTCAATGGCGTCCACGCCCTGCGCAGCGACACCAGCGGCGTAGGCCGCGTACTGGTCGAAGTAACCCGGCTCGGTGACGCGCCCCGGCTCACCCACAATACTAACCAGCAGGCGCAGTCCAGCATTGTGCGCCTCGTCAATCATCCCGCGCAGACCAGCAGGGTCGTTGCCGGGGTACCACTTGACCTGACGCTTGGCCCATGTCATGCCTGCCACGCGCATCCAGCCGACCGTCGGTTCGCTCAGGCCCGCGACGTGCGCGCCGTAGTTAAAGCCGGTCACCGGCGACGTGGAGACCACGACAGGCGGCGCAGTAGTCGTCGTGCCATCGGCGGGTGCACTGGGAGCGCTGGGCGCAGCCACCCCGCCAATCGCCCCGACCTGCTCTGGCGCACCGAGCGTAAATGGCGTCTCAATCAAGACCGGGGGCAGCGCCGCCGCCTCGCCCTCGCTGATGGTCAGGTTGGCGCGGAACATCCAGCCGGTGATGCCGGTGGAGGTGATGCCGCGCACCCACGTCCCGCCGAAGGCTTGGCCGTCCAGCGCGATGGTCGTGTTGGGCTTGGCAACACCCAAAATCCGCCACTCGGTGCCGGGGCCGCTGCGGATGTTGGAGTCAATCTGGGCGCTGGTGATGGTCTGCGCCTGCGCGCTGATAACCACCATCATCACCAACAAAAACGCCATAAGTCGCTTAATCATCTGGAAAATCCCTCATTTAATCCGTCGGTATCGACGCCCGCATTGTACAAGAACCGGCGGTTCTTGGGCAAATAGGGTATCCGTCCCAAAACGCGATTGCAGAGGGCAAAAAGAGGGGAGGCGGTGTCTAGCTGGGATTGGGTCTGAACATGATGACCGCCCCCACCTCACCGCCGATGGTCGTCTGAGCACTGACGATGTAATCAAAGCGCTGGTACAGCGGTACATTGGTCGCGTTGGCCGTTTCTAGCCACACCCCCACAGAATCAGGGTGCGCCAACGCCCGCTGATGGAGGTCGTCGAGCAGTGCACGGCTGTACCCCTTGCCCTGATATCGCAGCGCAACAGCGATAAATTCCAACCGAAAGTGGGGCGCATACGGTTGATAAGCGGCCAAGCGCTGGATATGTGCCAGCGTGCGCCATAGTCCGCGTAACCCGAGGCCCCACCCGACGGTGACCATCCAACGAATCAGGCTGAAGAAGCGAAGGCGCGCATTAGGCGCGGTCATAACGGCACACCCGACCAGCTCTTCGCCCAACGAAAGTGTCACAATGGGCTGGTGATTGGCCGCCTGTAGGCGCAGCATCGCACCAAACCACGCCCGCAGTCGCTGATTATAGCCCGCTCGCCCCGACTGACAGAGATAAGCCATACCGGGGTCATCGCGGAAAGCGTCAGCCAGCAGCGCCGCCAGACCATCCAAAGCGCCGACGTGCAAAACCGGCTTCATACTCGGCGTTCCGGAGTAAACGGTGCTTCTTTGACAAGGTGGCTGACCAACAGCTTGAGGTAAAAGAATGGGATGAACCATTCCAGCCCCGGCGTTGGCGTCAAGACGTACATCCCCAGCAGCACGCCGCCGCAGAACAGTGTCAGGCTCAAAGGTCGCTGAAGATAAAGCGGCGTCTTAAGGATGGTGACGGCCGACGCCAGCAGATAGCCGTAAGTCAGCCCGAAAAACGCCCAATCCATCTGACGGAACAGCACCGTGACCAACAGCAAATGCAAGCCGTGGACAGCCACAAACGGCAGGTGCGCGCCAATCCCGTCCTGCCCCGCCCGGTGATACCAGCGTTTGGCCGCTGAGGTCGCGTTGGTGATGATGCCGCCCATCAGGTCAAAAGTTAGAATGGCTGCAGCCAACACCTGCCAGCCCGACCAGTCCAGCGCATCGCGTTGCGCGTAAAGCAAGATGCCCAATCCGCCCGCCAGCACCAGCCCACCGCCCAGTTGCAGCCATTCCTCGGCAGAGGTTGCGCCCGGCCCAACAAATTTGTCCCACGCGCCCATTGCGCCGCTGCGCGGCTCTGGCGGCGTCCACTGAATTTGTTGATTACTCATTGTTAAGTCCCTCTTCAAGCGACATCATACGCAAAAACCGACTCACACTGCGCGACATGATTTCCGGCGACAGCGCGCCCGCGTCGGTGAACCACAGCAGCGTCAACCCTTCCAACAGCGCGACCAGCATCACCGCCGCCTGAGACACATCAAACGGAGGAAATTCGCCCGACGCGATGCCCTGTGTGAATAGTGATTCCAATGCCTGCCGATAGTCAGCAAAATAGCGCTGCAGGTAATCGCGGACAACCGGGCGGCGCGCCGCAACCGCATAGAACTCATAAGCGATGCTCAAGAGGCTGGCGTCTGCTGCCATCGCTGAGGCCATCTCGGTACAATAGCCTGTCAATCGGGCAGTGACCGACACGTCATCTGTGTCAATCAACCCCTTAAGCTGGACGAGTAGGTCATCGAACAACGCTTCGAGCAGACCGACCACGAGGTCATCTTTGGTCTTGTAGTACAAATAGAGCGTGCCTTTGCCTAGCCCACTGACTTGGGCAATGTCATCCA
>JALONW010000414.1 GCA_025454725.1 Anaerolineae bacterium | reverse complement strand
GACGAAACCGTCGAGGCCGGGGCGGGTAGGCGTCTCGGACTGATGCAGGCGGTCGTTTAGCGCCTTGATGCAGTCGCTTGAGGATTTTTCGCTGTAGAGGATAAAGTCCACGGTCACTCCTCGTGTGGCGCTCTAAAGTAGAGGGACGGTAATGCCGCCGTCAATGACAAAAGTCTGACCGGTGGCATAGTTGGAGGCCGCCGACGACAAGAATACCGCAATCCCGGCGATGTCGTCTGGCTCCCCGATGCGGCGGACGGGGGTGCGCCCCTTTACGCTCTCAGCGATAGTGTCGTTTGACCACAGCGCCTCGGCAAACTTGGTCTTAATCAAACCGGGAGCGATGGCGTTCACTTGGATATTGTCGGGGCCCAGTTCCATCGCCAAGGTTTGGGTCAAATTGATAAGAGCGGCCTTGGTCGCGCTGTAGACACCCTGCATCGTGCCGGGGCGCAGACCGTTGACCGAAGTCACGTTGACGATTTTGCCGCCGCCGCGTGCGCGCAGGTGAGGGACGGCAGCCTGCGACAGCCAGAACGCGCCCATGATGTTGACCTCGAAGGTCTTCTGCCACATGCTGTCCTGCGCCTCTAGGACGGGGCCGAAATGCGGGTTGGTCGCCGCGTTGTTGATGATGATGTCGAGGCCGCCATAATGGGCGACAGCATGCTCGACCAGCGCGTTAAGCGCGGCTTTGTCACCGTTGTGGGCGGCGACGGGCAGCACGTCTGCCCCGTGGGCGCGCAGGTCGGCGGCCACTTCTTCCAGTGATTCCTGTTTGCGGCTGGCGATGACGATTTTTGCGCCCGCCTCGGCCATACGCTGGGCGATGGCCTCGCCGATGCCGCGTGATGCACCGGTGATAATGGCAACTTTGCCGGTCAGGTCAAATAAAGAAGACATTTAGCGACTCCTAGAAGGGTATTTTCACCCGCCCATTATACCCTATCGACTCACATGTGACGCAACCGGGCGGGGCTAGATTGCTCTAGTCCCCGCCCGATATTTTCCCCAATCCCACCCTCACCGGGAGGTCTGGCGGTCAGTCAACGCCGTGGTCGTGATTTGTGCGCTTGTAAGGTGTGCGCGATGCTCTTTGCCCTGTGCATTGTGCAGCAGATTCATCTGTTTAGGATGATTAGCTTAGGAGGCTAGGCTTTTGCGGGTATTTTTGCCTCGCGCCGCGTGCGAGGGGTCTCGGCGTTCACCCTGACCGGGACGTTCCCGGCTACCGTCTTGCTTAACTTTCTGGCGCTGGATGTTGGTTAATCCAGCAGGTCGATGTCCCAATTGGCCTTCTGGATAGCCATGTCCGCCTCACGCAGTCGCTTGGCAGTTGCGTCCAAGCGATTGCGGAGGGCTGGCACATCCACGGCGGCGACCGTCTTAATTTCTGAGCGCGAGTATCGCCAGTTGTTTTCGACGGCGGCCTTGAGTGCGGCGTCTAGGGTTCGGTGTTCGATGACCAACCGGTCGCGCTCGGCGATGCGGTCAGTGATGGTGAGACCATCGGCCAGCCGGGTGGCGGCGTTGGTGCGGTTGATGCGCTGGATGAGCGTCTGGTAGGTGTCCAGTGTTTCGTCAAGCTCGCGCAGGAGCGCGTCCGGCGATTCGTGGGGGGTTTCCCCCTCCTGCACACGCGCATTCTGCGTGAGCCGGGTCTGGAGTTCTGCCAGACGCCGCTTGGCGTCGGCGCGCTCGACGAGCGCTTCGGCTAACTTCATGACTTTTTATGCCTCCTTTTAATGTGGACACAACACAACCTGTTTTAGCAGTGCGCTGTGGTAAAAGACAGTGTAGGTGAATTTTCGCCTGATAAACCCCCCATTAGCGGGGAGTCTGGGGTTTTCCCCACAACAGCAGCGCCGCGCCGGTGATTTCACCCAAGACCAGTGCGATTGCTGCGCCGGACGCGCCATAGGCGGGAATCAGCAGCGCGCTGTAGATGAACTGTGCGACCAGCCCTACCGCGTTGAGCCGAGTGACGCGGCGCTCTTGCCCGCGTGCAATCCACGCCACACCCGCCCAATACTTCATGCTCATTGGCAGCAGCGCGATGCCCATCCCGCGCAACAGTTCCCCGGCGGGCGCGAAATCTGCGCCGAACGCCAGCGGGACGAACCCATCCGCCAGCAGCCAACACCCGACCCCGAAAGCCACCCCGTACAGTGCGACCCGTACCCCCATCTGTCGCGCTTGACGGGTGAAGGCGTCGGGCTGGTCGCGCAAGGCGGACAGGGTGGGGAGGAGTGCGTCAAAACCGGCCTGCGGGATGAGGCGCGCCGCTTCGATGAAACGGTAAGCCGCCGCATACAGGCCAGCCGCTGCTGCGCCCGCCCAAATTTCGGACAGCGCCGTCCCCATCCGCATTTGCAGGGCGGCTAACACCGCCGCCAGCGCGAACGGCCACGCGACGCGCACCATCGGCCACGGGTTGACCGTCGCCCCGTCGCTGGGGAGGTTGTCCCGTCGGTAGGTGAGATGTGCGGCGACCAACTGTCCGGCAGAACTGACGACATTTGCTAACACTGCGCCGACCACGCCCCATCCGGCCAGCAGCGCCAGCGCAGTGAGCGCGGCCTGTCCGGCCAGCATCCCGACGTTGAGCAGGGCGGCGCGGCGCATTTGTCGGCGGGCGCGGAAGACAGCGGTATACGCACTGACGGCGGGGTTAAGCAGCACCAGCGGCGCACCCCAGCGCAGCGCGTCGGCGGCCTGCGGTGTGCCGGTCAGGACAGGCGCGAGGGCGAATAATGAGAGCATCGCCGCCCCTCCCATCACCCAGCGGGCGCGCAGGGCAGCGCGAAGCAGTGACCCGGCGCGCAGCGGATTCGCCGACGCTTCACGGGTCAGCGGGGCGGAGACGCCTGCATCGACCAGCAAGCCGACTGGGAAAATCCACGCGGCGGCGGCGGCATACGCGCCCAGCCCGGTCTCTCCCGCCACGCGACCAATCAAGACGGCGATGGCGAATCCGAGCACTGCGCCGACTACATTCCCGGCGACCAGCGCCGCCGCACCGCTGAACATTATTCCGAGGGCTTCTTGGGGGTGTCGCTATACAGGGAAGGCGCGTTCTTGCGGACAACATCCTCGCCCAGCTTGCTTTCCAGCTTCTGACGGAGTTTGGGAGTCTCTTCTGCCCACTTGGCGTGAAGCTGCTCTTTGCTGGCGTTGCGCCCATCGCCCGCGTTGGCTGACATGCCCTGCGCGATGCTAGGGGCGGTCGTAATCAGGCGGGTGGGGGCGGGCGTGCTGCAGTTAGGGCAGTCCGGCGCATTGCCTGCGATGCTGTGGCTGGCTTCAAAACGGTGGCCGCACTGTTCACAGCGGTAATCATAGCGTGGCATGTCTACACCTCGCGGTTGGGCTGGTTTTCAATGCCCTTATCCTACCCCACGCCCATATATTTTGGATTAGCGCCTAGTACAGTTCTGGGCGGCGGTCATCGAATACGGGGATGCGCTTACGCACGTCGTCCACCCGGTCGAGGTCGATTTCGGCGGTCAGCAGCACCGGGTCTTCACCGGCGGAGGTGACGATTTTACCCCACGGGTCGATGACCATCGAATGA
>JALONW010000068.1 GCA_025454725.1 Anaerolineae bacterium | reverse complement strand
AGCATCCACCGTAAACCACTTCGCATAGACAATGTGTTAAAACCGCTTGACAACACTGTGCAGCGTACAGTATATTGATACTGTGTGACACACAGCTAAAGGTTGTGCACAGTATCGTGAGGCGCACAGGGTATGACCGATATAGAGGAACACGTCGCACAGGTGCGGCTGGAACTGCGGCGCGGCATCGTAGTTCTGGCGGTGTTGAGCCTGCTCGACAGCGCCAGCTACGGCTACAACCTCATCCAGCGGCTGGCGGCGTTAAAGTTAGACATCGAGGAAGGCACGTTGTACCCGCTGCTGCGGCGGCTGGAAAAACAGGGTCTGTTACAGAGCGAGTGGGACACCACCGAGTCCCGCCCGCGCAAGTACTACCGCATCAGTGAGACGGGGCAAGCCGTGCTGACGGCGCTGCGGACGGAATGGCAAGACACCGTTACGGTGATGCAGAACATCTTAAAGGGGGGGAGTGATGAGTGAGTTGATTGACCGCTACGTGCATCAGGTGGGGTTATACGTCCACCCGAAAGAGCGCCGCGACATTGAGGCCGAGCTGCGCTCGCAGATTCAAGACCAGCTTGACGACCGCTACGGCGGTTCCGCGACGGAAGGGGAGGTGGTAGTCGTGCTGAAACAGTTGGGCGACCCGCGCACGATGGCGGCCTCGTACAGCGGCGGTCAGTATCTCATCGGGCCGGAACTTTACCCAGTGATGATGACCGTCCTGCGCTTCGGGCTGCCGCTCGTCCCGTCGGTGGTCGTCATCGTCAACCTGATTGGCGCGGCGCTCTCGCCCGACGGCGCAAACTGGTTGGGGCTGCTGATTGGCTCGCTGTTCACGGCGGCACAGGCGGCGCTTTTGTTCATCGGGGTGGTGGTGGGCTTTTTCGCCATCTTGCAGCACTCCGGCGAGACGCTTTGGGGTAATGACAAGCAGCCGTTCGACCCGCTGCAACTCCCGCCCGCCGATGACGCCCACAGCGTAGACCGTTTTGAAGCCAGCGTGGGGATTGCCACCGGGACGCTGGTCAGCATTGCGCTGCTGTATTACTTGCAGGTCGGCGGGCTGACCTTGCGCTTCAACCTCAATGACCCCGGCGAGGTCCTGCCTGTGCCTGTCGGCTGGCTGGTGGTCGTGTTGTTGACCACGTTCGGCGGCGTGCTGCTCAACCTGTGGGCGCTGCTCCGCCGTCGCTGGACGCTCACGACGTGGGGCGTGCAGTCCGCGCTGAATTTGCTGGGCGCTGTCGGCCTGTACTTCGTACTGTTTCGACCGATTTTACAGCGCCTCTTAGAATCTGCCCCCGCGCTGGGTGACTATCTCTCGCTCGACAGCGCCGCGCTCGTCGTTACGCTCTCAGCCGTGGTCGTCATTGTGCTGTTCAACGGCTATAAATTCATACGCTTGTGGCAGCACCGACAGGATGCAGTCGCCTAGCGCGCCGCACCTCTTTTTCACCGTTCACAACTCGAACCGTAGGCCGCCATCCCCATTCGGGGGCTGGTTAGGCCGTGCCATGTCCTTTACCCGATAAACACAAGGAATCGACCAAAATGTCCGTATTCAACATGTTCGCTAAAGCTGCTGTGGCGCTGCTGATGTTGGCCGCATTGACCTTGACCGGCTATACACAAGCCGACCCAGAACCGACCTACGCGCCACGCGGCACGCACTCCGTCGGTGTAGTAGATGTCACCGTGGGCAATGGGGATGACACCCTCAACGCGACGGTGTGGTATCCGGCGTTGAACCCTGACGAGATGGAGGAGCGCTACACGTATGACCTCAACGGCCTGTTGACGGTCGGGCAAGCCCTCGACGGCGCACAGCCCGACCTCAGCGCTGGGCCATATCCAGTCATCGTTTATTCGCATGGGCTGTTTGGCGCACGTTTTGAAAGCACACGCTATATCGAACATCTGGCGTCTTGGGGTTTCGTCGTCATCGCCGCTGACCATATTGGAAGCACATTCTTTGACACTACCAGCGCGACGGATGTACTGAAGAGTTTTGGCCGACGCCCGCAGGAGATTACCCGGCTCATCGACCATCTGGAGACGCTCAACACGGAGGTCGATTTTGCGGGGCTGTTCGACATGGATTCGGTCGGTGTGACCGGGTTCTCGTTCGGCGGTTACAGCGCGCTGATGGTGGGTGGGGCGGTCTTGAACAGCGAGGCCATCATTGACATCTGTGAAGGGTTTTCGGTAGAAGCGAACGCCCTGTGCGGCGCGGACAACCGTCAGCTTTTGGCCCAGACCGTCGGGCTGGATGCCGTCCCCGATGGCTTGTGGCCGAGTGTCGCCGATGAGCGCGTCAAGGCGGTCGTGCTGCTGGCTCCTTGCTGCGTAGATTTTATCGGCGTTGATGGGCTGGTCGATTTTACCCTCCCAACCTTAGTCATTGGGGGGAGCGCCGATACTGGCGCCCCAGTCGAGCGTCATGGTCAGGTGGTGTTTGACCATATCAACAGCGAACCACGGGCGCTGGCGGTTATTGAGGGCGCTGGACACGAGGTTTACCTCGACATCTACGCGGGCGACATCGTGCGCGCCCATGACCTGATTGGGCATCTTGCCACCGCGTTCTTTAGCGCACAACTCAAAGGCGATATAAACGCCGCCGCCCAGCTCGAACCGTCGGCGGTCAATTTTCCCGAAATCAGCTATACCGCCGTCGGTTTTGGCGAAGAATAAATCCACTAGGATAAGGAGAAAACCACCATGCTCGATACTCGTATTATTCTCTCTGGCATCTGGATTACCGTTATACTCATCTACCTGATGGGCGATGTCCTGAGGATTTACAGCGGAGACGCCGCCCGCATGTCGGAAGGTGAGAAGCCCAATAACAATGCCAAGTGGCTGGCCGCCGCCGTCATCATGCTCGTCCCGATTTCGATGGTGTTTTTCTCGCTGGTGCTGCCGCAGGACATCAACCGCTGGGCAAACATTATCGTAGCAGTCGTGTTCTTTTTGTTCGTCCTAATCGACATGCGAAGCTATCCCTCGGCTTATGACAAGTTTTTGTTGGCGGTCAGCCTCGTGTTTAACGTCGTGACCATCGCCTATGCGTGGAATTGGGTGTAGGTCATCAATCGCCAAAAAATGGGGATGTGCAACTAAAGCACGTCCCCATCCTCCGTAAACCAGTCACCAGCAGTTAAATCACCGTCCAATAATTTTTTTATCAAACCGCGCATTTTGATAAAATCATATACAACGTGGACGTAAAAAAGCATGTCAAATGCTACCTTTGGGTGACGCGGTATATTTTCATGTACTGAATGAGTGCGAAGAATAGGTGAGACAAAAATTCCTGTTAAAAAACGCTTATCTATAGGATCTGCCATTGACTCAATAAATTCCCACGCTTTATGGCTTTGGATAAGTGTAGATGGTTCACCCAAAGCCGCAATTTCTCCGGCCAGTTCATCACGCTCTTCGGGGGTGAGCTTTTTGGCCTGTTCTAGGATTTCTGCGACGGTCACGGCAGAGGCCTTTCGTTTGTGCGCTTAGGCCAATTATAACGCCAAAAAACGGGGATGCGCTAAAACAGCGCATCCCCGTAAGCAGCGATACGTTTACCGAGTTTGCAGGTTCGAGAATCCGGCGGCGACGAAGGCTTGCGTCCCGTTGAAATCGACGATGTACCACGTACCATCGGTGCCGATATAGCGGAGCGCTTGTCCCCGGTCGAGCTTGCCGATGATTGCTCCAGTGGTGGACGGGGTGGCGCGCACATTGATGCGTGTGTTGGCGACGACGACCTGCGTCCCCGGCGCGAAGCTCTGGCTGGGGGCGCTTCCGCCGGTGCTCACCGACGAGAACGAAGCTGAGACAAAGCCGGGCGTGCCGTTGAAGTCGATTCGGTACCAGTCGCCTTCCTGACCGAGCAGGGGGTAGCTGCTGCCAGCAGCGGCCTTGCCGATGATGTCAAAGGTCGTGCCTGCACCGGTGCGGACATTAACCACCGTCCGCACGGTGACACTGGCCGCGCCACCGCCGGTGGAGTCGGCGGGTTGGCCGGGTTGCGCGGCGGGCGCTTGACCCTTAAAGTCGGCAATCAGCGGGCGCAGCGTGTCGAGGGACTGCGTGCCGTAGGTTGTGCTTGGCTCGATGTGTGAATTTTCGACGTATTCGTTCCACGTCCCAATCATGATGATGTTCGCGCCGGACGCGACCGCCCCGTTAAAGCTGTTGGTCAAAAACTGACCGTCGGCGCGGTTCTTGACCGGTGACGGGTTAGGGCGGCCATCGCGCCGCGCCACGAGGGTTTCATCCCAGCCGGGGTGAACCATCGGAATATAGAGGCTGCCGCCCGCGTTGAGGACGCTGTTGCGCTCGGCGGTATAGCGGCTGGCGCTGCCATTCGACCAAGAGATGTTGAAGGCGTACATGCCGTCCATCGCGCCGCCGTATATGCAGCATCCGCTGATGCCCTCGGCAATCCAGATTGTATTGCGGTTGGGGTCAAGGTTGTTACGCAGGTCAATCCAGTCCTGCCGCGACAGACCGGCGTTGCCTTGGAATACGAAGAAGATGACCGGTTTCCCCTCGTAGCGCAGGTATGCGCCGTGGTTGGCGCGGTCGTTGATGATATAGCTGACCGAGGCGGAAATGGTGTCTTTGGTCTGGCCGCCGCCGAAGATGTCGAGCGCTGCGGCGGCGCGGAAGCCACGCTCACCGGCGCGGTCGAGGACGTTGTTGAGGACGGCGGTCGTCTCACCGTTGTTGCTGCCGTACCAACTGACGATGAAGGCATCAATGCCAGCGCTCTTGGCTTGGTCAATCTGCCCACCGACCGTGCCGGCGTCGCGCTGGTCATAGTAGCCCGATTGGGGCTGGTCAGTCATCACCTCTGGCGCGGCGTACCAGCGACCACCAATCCAGAAGCCCATATAGAACGCCCAAACTTGGTTGGGTTCTTGCGCCTTGACCGGCGTCAGCGCCGCTGACATCAGCATGAAGAGCGCGAGTAGGCTTACCGCGAACTTGGTTTTCATGTTTTTTTGACCTGTTGGTAAATAGGGTTAGGTAGGGATGTTTCCCCGTCCCTAACCCACTATACGCCTGCCCGTTGGCCTGTGGAGTCGCCTAGATGTACTAGTCCAGCGCAGATGCAGCGCCGATTTTCGGAATTTGACCTAGTGTCGGGGCTGATGTTCGCTGTTGATGGGTTAAGACGCGCTTAACTCTCGGTCATCCCGCCGTTTGCCATACGCTGGGCGGCTGTCCTCCTTATGACCCCAACCCTGACCCCCCACTTGACCCCCCTATAAACCCGTCAGGCGGGTCGGTTTAATTCCAACGCGGCGTCGTATGATGAAGGCCATAGGTTGAACGCAACAAACAACCCCTATGTCAACATTGCACATCATCTTAGGAGTAGACCCATGTTGAACCTCGCCGTTACGCTTCTCATCATCGCCTTGATTGCCGGAGTCCTCGGCTTCGGCGGTATCGCTGGTGCAGCGGCTGGCATCGCCCAGTTCGTCTTCATCATCTTCTTGGTGCTGTTCTTCGGCGCGCTGGTACTGGGACGCCGCATCGTCTCTTAGACCGACTCCACATCGAACAGTTGCCCCCTACCATCCTAAAAGAACCGATTCAATCAAAGGAAAACCTCATGGCCGCTTCTACGCCCGCTAGAACAACCTATACGCCGGTCGAGCGTACCGACGTCTACACCACGACCGCTATCCCGCCGATTAAGGCGCGCCGCATCTCGTGGGGATCGATCCTCGCCGGGACGGTCGTCGCGTTGATTACCATGTTCGCGCTGTACATGCTTGGCCTCGCCCTCGGTGCAGCAACTGTCGATCCGCTGTACGAGGTCAACCCGGTTGAGCCTGCGCTCGGCACGGGTGCCATCATCTGGTCACTTGCCAGCACCCTCATCGGCCTGTTCTTGGGCGGTTTCACCGCTGGCCGCATGTCGGGTATCGCTAACGACGCCGACGGCGTCCTGCATGGTCTGGTGACTTGGGCGGTGGTGAGTGCGCTGACCCTCCTGCTGCTGACCACTTCGATTGGCGGCCTCATCAGCGGTGTTACCAACGCTTTCACGACGGTGACGGCGGGTGTGGCTGAAGCCGCGCCTGAAGTCGTCAGCGCCGTCGCCGAGCAAGATGGTCTGATGGCTGCCATTCAGAACGAGACCCGTTCGATGTTCACCACGACCACCCCGGCCACGACCGAAGGTGAAAACGGGAGCAGTGTGATGACGGCTCCGCAGGCCGATGCGCCGATGACGCTCGACCAGTTTGAGCTGAACCGTGAGATTGCCGCCTTCCTCGCCACCGACCCGACCACGGTGACCGATGCTGACCGTGACGCGCTGGCCGCCTCGATTGCCGAGCGCACGGGTGCCAACCAAGCTGAAGTGCGCGAGCAAATCACCCGTTGGGAAGCGACCGCCCTCGAAGTCCGTCAGGAAGCTGAGGAAGCCGCCCGCCAAGCCGGGCAGGTCGCCGCAGACCTGACGACCCTGCTGGCTGGTGCGATTTTCGCCATGATGATTGCTGGTGCGTTCGCTGCTGGCGCGGGTGGCTACTACGGCACCGAGAACTACAAGGATGAGATGGGTCTCGGCGACGACCACGCGACCCACGTCGTCAACTAACCTGTCGCTCTATCCACCAACACAACCCTATAGCTAATCAAAGGTGCGCTTCACGGCGCACCTTTCCATCCCAAAACACCCGACAAAAACAGCTGAACAGGAGTAAACCCCCATGATGAGCCGAAACGAAACGATTGCTAAAATCAACGGCATGATTGGTGACATCAAGGTCGCCATGCTGACGACGGTCGATGAGGACGGCGACTTCCACAGCCGCCCGATGATGACCCAGAAGCGCGAGTTTGACGGCGTGCTGTGGTTCTTCGCCAACCGTTCGTCAGACAAGGTGCGCGAGATTGCGGCCAACCCGTCGGTGAACGTCGCTTATGTCGATAACGGCAATTACGTCTCACTGGCGGGCAGCGGCGAAATCGTGACCGATGTGCTGCAGAAAGAAGCGCTCTGGAATGACGCGCTCAAGGTCTGGTTTGAGGACGGTCCGCAGTCTGCCGATGTGGTCTTAATCCGCGTGGATGCCAAGTCTGCCCAGTACTGGGACACCCCCGGCAGCGGCATCGGCCAAGCGGTCAACATGATTAAGGTCATGCTGACAGGCGACAAGGACGCCGCTGGCGAGAGCCAGAAGGTCACGTTCTAGCCGGAAAAAGCGCTAAAAACCGTCCTCTTCTCACCTATGGAGAAGGGGACGGTTTCGTTATGGCCGTATCCGCGCTGTGTCTTCATCTGCGTCGGTGCTGTCCTCCCGGCGGATGACCGTAATGGACCCGTCGGTCTCTAGGATGGCCCAGCCCACCTGACTCATCGACTCCAGCCCGGCGCGCCGCACCTCGCCCATAATCTCATCTGATGTGATGCGTTCGAGGTTCATGTTCCGTTCGACCAGCCGACCCTTATGCGCCAGCACAACCGGCTGACCGACGATGGCGCGTTCAAGGTGCTGGCTGCGGTGAACGACGATAGAGGTCAGCACCGTCAGCGAGAGCAGGGTCGTCACGCCGATGACCGCCTCGGTCATGGACGTGATTTCGAGCTGGAGCGCGTTCGAGATGATTTCGGGGATGAGCAGGATGGAAATCATCTCCAGCGGGGAGAGCTGCCCAAACTCGCGCTTGCCCAGCACCCGCAGGCTGACCATCAGGAACAGGTAGATGGCGATGACGCGCAGCACGGTTTCCATAATTGGGGAGCCTCCTAGGGGAAGATGAATACATCGACCGGCACAGACAAGCTCCCGCTGCCGACCGTAGCGGTAATCAACCCGCTGTGCGCGCCAGAAATGCGCCCCTCGTGTGAGACGGTAATCATCTGCGTTCCGCCGGGTGGAATGTCGAGGAGCATGACCTCATACGCTTCACCGTTGATTTCGTAGGGGGCTGGCGTAAACGACAGCTTGGTGTAGTTGTCGAGGAAAGCGCGCTCTAATGCCACGGTGACGATGGGCAGGGTGTCGCTGCTCCGGTTGCGAACCGAGATGTTAAGCATCTCGTGTTTGTGCAGGTGGGCGCGGCTGGAATAGGTGACAGTCAGTTCAACATCATCGACGGATTGCATGGTGCTTTGGGTGGTGCGGCCAAACACCCCTAACAGTGCCAGCACGGGGAACAGGAACATAGCAGCAAACCCAATCACCTGAAAGGCGTAAAGCTTCATCTTGCGCGCAAACCGAGGGGGTTCGGGTAGGGTCGGTACAGTGGTCGTTGGTGGGGTCATGTGACAGCCTCCATCCTTCCATTCATCCCTCAGCCTAGCACGTCTGACCGATAACGCTGTCCGTCCGGTGGTGGGTTTTTAGCTGGGTCGGTCGGCCTATTTTTTGACATCACAAAAAAGCCCCCGCTTTTTATGCGCGGGGGCTGGGTTGAGCGGTGTTCGGTTAGTGGTTGCGCTGCTTGCGGCGGCGCTGGCGCACCTGACGCTCTAGGGCATCCAGCGCGCCGTCTAAGGTGGCGTCGAACAACTCACCTTTTTCGGTGGCCGCGATGTGGTTGGAGTCTTCCATGTAGGCCACAATCGTGACCTCGTGGACATAAGCGGTCCCCCGCGCTTGGGCGGGCTGCTTGAAGTTCACCACCGCGCCGGTGATGTCACTATGGCCTTCGGCCAACTTGTCAAGGCGTGCCACAGCAAGCTGATAGCGAGGGTTCTCACTCTTTTTCACGTCATCGAGTTCATTGTTGAATTCAACTGGGAAATTGTCTGGCATTGGCTTCACTCCTTCATGTCCCGCTAATAGCGGAAGATGGCAATCACGGGCGAATCGGTCGGCATCTCAGATTGGGGTAGGGCATAGACCGTCCCGCCGTTTTGGAGCGTTTGCATGGCGGCAAAATCCAGCAGCGGCAGGTCTTGCTCGTTTTTCTGCGCCTTCTGGTACTGTGTGACTGAACCCGTGTCGTGGTTGAAGATGCCCCAAAGCTGGCTGTCCACCGCTATGACCAGTGAGTCAACGCGCCCGTGGTAGGCGGCGGTGATGATGTCATCGGCAATCTGTGATGCCTGCTCGGTGTTGGCGAATTGATGGTAGCGCTCGATGACCGATTCAATGTCTTGACGGAAGAGTGGCTCGACCAGCGGCCACGCCTGCGCTTGCAGTTCATCGGCACGCAGTTGGTCAGGGCTGCCAGTGATGCTTTCCTCAAAAACGTTCGGGTACTCGCTCACCTTGCGATATAAGGGCAGCAGGTAATCCACGCCCGCCAAAATCAACGGCGCAGTCTGGCCGTGCAGCGCCTTTTTGACGCCGTTGTCGAGCTGGTTGAGATAATTCTCAATCCAGATTTTGCGCGCTTCATCACCGCCTCCATGTCCGTGGAACATGGCGTCTCCACCGCTGCCACTGGTCGAGTGGAACTGGAGTTCGCGCTGCGCATCGTCAATCTGGAGCGCTTCCTGTAGGTTCGTCGGGGTGTCTTCCGGTAATTCGATTTCGCCGATGGTGTGGCGCGTGCCTTCAAACAGGCGCGCCCCGTCTTGGCTGAACGCGAGGATGTAGTAATGGCCGTTGTTGGTGAACAGCGGCAGGACAGGCTTCACGAAGTAGGACTGCGCGACAACCACCTGTTCATCAACTGGGAAGGGCAGGCGGTAGTAGCGGAAGTCGTCCGGCGCGAGGAACAGCGCAAGGCCGTCCTGTAGGTAGCGCCAGAACCCAATATCTTCCAGCAGGGATTGGGCGGGCTGTAACAGCGCCTCGATGTCGCGGGGTTTCATGTCGCGCTCGGTCAGGTTGCGTTCGACCTCGCGCAGCAGGTTCTTAAACCGAATCGGGTCTTGCTGCATATCTGGCCCGGCGCGGTGGGTTGGCATGTAGAGGGAAATGCTGGGGGCTTGCTGTTGTTGCGCAAGTGATTTGAGTTGCTCTAGGGTGAGGTTCTCCATGATTAATAGGATTCTCCTGTGTGCGAAGCTGTCAATTATGACATTGTAAATTAATATAACTCGTAAATATTAGAGCTGATAGAGCTACTAATTGGGGTTGGGAGAGAGTTAGGGCGCTTGTTGAGGGAAAACTGTGCTAAGAAAAACCTTTTGGCTCATGTTCAGAATGGGTGAATTTTAGGTCAGCCATAGGTTTGATTGCGTCTTATGGTGTTTAGGTTTTCCATCAGCGGGCGGGCAAGCCTCGCCCCTACAGGAACGGATAACCACTGTAGATGTCATTTTCTCCCAACATGGGTCATCAATGTGGGGCGGCGCTTGCGGGCCCGCTGATATGCCAACCACGCATGACTGAAATATGCACACCCGATGCACTTTGTTTGAACATTAGCCAGCCTTTTTCTTATGACTTTATCACCCGCTATACTACGCCCCTGCATACACATCACAGGGAGGTATATGCGATGACGACGCCGGTATTGGTCTCGTGGAGCGGCGGCAAAGACAGCCTGATGGCGCTGTGGGCGCTGCCAGAACAGTACCGCCCCGCCGCGCTGGTGACGCACATTCAAACTGAGACCGGTCGCACCAGTGTCCACGGCGTGCGGCGTGAACTGGTTGAGGCGCAGGCGGCGGCGCTGGGCTTGCCGCTGCACACGGTCGAGTTACCCTCAATGCCGTCCAACGCCGACTATGAGGCGCGGATGGAAGCGGCGTATGCCCCATTTCGCGCTCAGGGGATAAAACACATCGTGTACGGCGACCTGTTCCTAGAGGACATCCGCGCTTACCGCGAGCAGCACCTCGCCCGGATGGGGATGGAAGGGGTTTACCCGCTGTGGGGACAAAGCACCCGCACCCTCGCTTATAAGTTCATTGGCGCGGGGTTTCGGGCGGTCATCGCCTGTGTGGACACCACACAGCTCGACGCGGCGTTCGTTGGGCGAGAATTTGACGCGGCGCTGCTGCGTGACCTACCGCCCGACGCTGACCCGTGCGCCGAAAACGGCGAGTTCCACACCTTCGCCTATGCGGGGCCGCTGTTCAGCGCGCCGCTGCCGGTTAAGGTCGGCGCGGCGTTCGGGGACGGGCGTTTTCGGTTCGCAGAACTGACCCTTTAGGCGCAGTCGTTCCCCCACCACAACACAATCGTTTGCCCATCCCGCCACATGACAAAAGACTCATCCGAAAGTGCTTGCCGGTTTTCAGGACTTCCGTCATAGTGGTTGAATCATCAATCCTCTCTCACGACTTATGAAAATGCTTGGAGTTCGGTGTGGAACAGTTGCGGAGCCGCTATCAACGCTATCGCCTAGAAGACTTGATTGGTGTTGGGGGCATGGGCAACGTCTACCGCGCCTATGACCGGCTAAATGATAAACACATCGCGCTCAAGCGCCTCACCGGAGACCTAAACGCCCTGAGCTTTGCCCAATCGGTTGGCAGAGGGCGCGACACCCAGCGACAGCGCATGATGCTGGCGCAGGAGTTCAAAATTCTGGCGTCGCTGCGCCACCCTCACATCGTCAGCGTGTTGGATTACGGCTTCGACTCGCAGCAGCAGCCCTATTTCATCATGGAGTTGGTCCCGGCCTCACAGAGCATCCTACAGGCGGCGGAAGACCAATCCCGCGAGCAGCAGATTACCTATCTGACGCAGCTTTTGCTGGCGCTGGATTACCTTCACCGCCGTGATGTCATCCACCGCGACCTGAAACCGGCCAACGTGCTGGTGCATGACGGTCAGGTCAAGGTGGTGGACTTCGGGCTGTCCCAGACGATTGGGACGAACACCGAGGAACTGGGTGGGACGGTCGGCTATATCCCGCCGGAAGTCTTGTTGGGTGATGATGTGACGTTTCGCTGTGACCTGTACGCCTTCGGCGCGATGGCCTATGAGGTCATCAGCGGGCGTCACCCGTTTTTCGACTCTGCCCGCCAGCAGTTCGACCTCGACGCCATCCTGACGCGCTCCCCCGACCCGGCGCCGCTGGACGGTTCACCGCTGCAAGCGGTCATCCTGCGCCTGTTGGCGAAACGGCCAGAGGAGTCTTATCGCAGCGTCGGGGAGGTCATCACCGCGCTGTACGGCGCGCTGGGGCGCGACATCCCCCGCGAGTCAGTCGAAATCCGCGAGAGCGTGCTGCAAAGTGGCCGCTTTGTCGGGCGTGATGTGCCGCTGGCGCAGCTCATGACCGGTTTGGAAGGCGCGGGGCAGGGCAAAGGCGCGGGCTTCCTCGTCGGCGGGTCAGGCGGGGTGGGCAAAAGCCGCCTCTTGGACGAATTTCGCACACAGGCGCTGGTGCGCGGCATCCCGGTCGTGCGCGGGCAGGCCACCCGTGAACAGGCCGCGCTTTACAAGATTTGGCAGGACGTTTTGCGCGAGTTCTGCCTCTTGGAAGATGTGGCGACCCTGCTGACCGACGAGCGCGCCGCCGTCCTCAAGCCGCTGTGTCCCGACCTTCCGACGTGGCTGGGGCGTCCGATTCCCGACGCACCAGAGGTCAACCCGGCGTTGGTCGCCAGCCGCTTGTCGGAGACGCTCCGCCAGATTTTCACGTCCATCAGCCAGCCGCTGGTGATTGTGCTGGAAGACCTGCACTGGCTGCGCGACGGCTTGCCGCTGCTCAAAGTGGTCAGCGAGGTGTTATCTCAGTCGCATGTGCTGCTGGTGGCGACCTACCGCAGCGATGAAGCGCCGCGCCTTATCAACCAACTGCCTAAGATGCAGTCCATCGTGTTAGAGCCGTTGGATTCCAAGGCGGTCTACGAACTTACACAGTCATTTGTCAGCCCACAGCACGAGGTCGGCGGGTTGGCCGGCCTGCTCACCCACGAGACGGGTGGCAACGCCTTCCTCATCGTCGAGATTTTCCGCACGCTGGTGGACGAAATTGGCCTGCTCAACATCGCCTCAATGGAAAAGATTCCGACGGCTGTCCTCGGCGGCGGAATCCGGGGAATCATCGGGCGGCGGCTGTCGCGTCTGCCAGCCGACGCCATCCGGTTGCTTCAGGAATCCGGGGAATCATCGGGCGGCGGCTGTCGCGTCTGCCAGCCGACGCCATCCGGTTGCTTCAGGTGGGCGCGGTGATGGGGCGGTCATTGGATGACCGTCTTCTGGCGCGGGTTTTGCCGGGCGTGGCGCTGGATGCGGCTATCCAAGCCTGCACTGAGGCGCTCATTTTAGAGGCGGTCGAGAACCGCTGGCGCTTTGCCCATGACCTCGTGCGCGAGACCATCCTCGCCGGGCTTGCGCCGGAAACACTGCGCGACTTACACGGGTTGGTCGCCCAGCACGCCGAGGCGCTCTTTCATGACCGCCCGGCCAGCGCCGCGCGGCTGGCCTACCACTATTGGTCGGCGCAGGACTGG
>JALONW010000067.1 GCA_025454725.1 Anaerolineae bacterium | reverse complement strand
ACAAGTTTTGGTCAGCTAGGGCGTGCCGATGGATAACGACCTCGTCGCCAAACTGCAAAAGCTGTCCGTCGTCATCAACGCCGCCCGCGAGATGGACGCACAAGCCGAGGTCTACGCCCGGCTGGTCGAGCTGTCGGCGCTGCTGGTCGAACACGGCCAGACCACGCCAGCGGCCAACCTGCTGGCGTGGCTGATGCACCAGCCGGATGTGCCGTATGACGTCTACGACAGCGCCGACGACCTGTGGATTGAGCTAGAAGGGCAGCTCTGCCCCCGTGTGATTGCCGACGCCAAAATGGACGCCACCATGATGACCCTGCGCGGCGTGATGGAAGCGTCGATGGGCGCACTGCTCCCGCCGGGGGATGAAGGCGCGTAGTTTGAGTTTGGGCGCTGGATTGGGGGATGGGTTGGTAAAAAATCCAGCCAAACCCCCTATTCAGCCCCGATTCTATGCAAATCCGCACCAAAAACGATTAAAAATGCGCTCGTGTAACCGTTGACTCGTACATTTCATACGGAATTTAAGTACTGCCCTCGTGAAATATCCCACTAACCCTACCCGTATTTTCAACCTATGCTTTAGAATTGCTGTAACGCGCAAAAACAACCCATAGGGAGACGCCCGCCCATGTTGAAGAAACAACACCTCAAGACCAAGCCCGTCTGTAAAGTCACGTTCTATTCGCCCGCGCAGGTCGAGGCCGAGACCGTCCACCTCGTGGGCGACTTCAATGGCTGGAACGAAACCTCCGACCCGATGAAGCAGCTCAAGGACGGGCGCTTCTCGCTGACACTGGAGCTGGAAGCCGATAAGGAGTACCAGTTCCGCTACCTCGTCAACGGCACCGAGTGGCACAACGACTGGGAGGCCGACAAGTACGCGCCCAACCCGTTCAGCGGCGACAACTCGGTCGTCACCACCTAAATACCGCGTAGACACATCCTAACCCCCGCCCCAACCTGATTGGCGCGGGGATTTTTTTGCTTGATAACACTGAAGGACGGCGGGGCATTTTAGGGTCACAGTCCGCCCGCTGCCCAAAACCCACATGGAACCTTTCACACACCGCTAACGTCTCCCCCTATAACCGACCGTGCGAACATAAAGGGGGACCCCACCCATGCAGCGCCGCACAACCGCTTTCTTTTTAGCCCTGTTGTTTGTTTTTGCCCTCACCTTGACCAGTGTGGCATCTGTCACCGCGCAGGCCAACACACCCGTCCCCACCCCGACCGGCCCGCCCACCATGCCGCCGACCGAACTGACGGTTGAACGGGTGTGGACGCCCGGCGTGTTCACCGACCCATCATGGCTGACGGTTGATTTCCACCGGGTGCGCGCCACCATCAATGACCAGCTCGCCACCACCACCATTGACCTTCAGTTTACCAACACCGGCGACGGGCTGGCCGAGGGGACGTTCGTCTTCCCGCTGCCGGACAACGCCGCCGTTGACCGCCTGACCATGTTCATCGACGGCGAGGCGTTCGACGCCAAAATCTTGACCGCCGAAGAAGCCCGCGGCATCTACGATGAAATCGTCCGCCAGTACCGCGACCCGGCGCTGCTGGAATACATCGGGACGCAGGCCATCCAAGCCAACGTCTTCCCCATCCCGCCGGGCGAGAGCCGCCGCGTCCAGATTGATTACAGCCAGCTTCTGCCGGTCGAAAACGGCCTCGTGGAATACGTTTACCCGCTGACGACCACCCGCGTGGTCGAGCAGCTCTCACTCAGTGTCGAAGTGACCGGCAGCACGCCGATTGCCACCATCTATTCGCCGTCGCACCAGATTGCGGTCAGCCGCGAAGATGAGACCAGCTTCCGCGCCGGGTTTGAAGCCCCGACCGCCGTGGTCGCCGACCAAGACTTCACGCTGTACTACGGCGTCGCCAGCGAAGACATCAACGTCAGCCTGCTGACCTATAAGGAAAGCGCCGGGGCAGACGGTTACTTCTTGCTGCTGGTTCAGCCGCCACTGGAAGTCGATACTGAGGCCGTCCAGCCCAAGGACATCATCCTCGTGATTGACCAAAGCGGGAGCATGATGGGCCAAAAGTGGACGCAGGCTCAGGCCGCCGCCGCCTACGTGTTGGAAAACCTCAACCCGCAGGACCGCTTTAATGTGATTGTGTTCAGCACCGGCTACCGTCAATACGCGGCTGAACTTCAGAACGCCGACCAAGCCAGCGACGCCGTGCAGTGGGTCAACAGCCTGTACGCCGAGGGCGGCACGGACATCAACCTTGCGCTGCTGACCGCGCTGGAACAGGTCGATGTGGAGCGCCCGGCCACCATCCTGTTCATGACCGACGGCCTGCCCAGCGAAGGCGTCACCGACCGCGACTCGATTATCGCCAACGTGCGCGCTGAGGCGAAGCCCAACGCCCGCATCTTCTCGTTCGGCGTCGGTGACGATGTGAACACCATCCTGCTCGACAGCGTGGCACAGGGCTTCGGCGGCGCGACCGCCTACGTCCGCCCGACCCAGCGCATCGACGAGGAAATGGCAAGCCTGTACACCAAGATTAGCTCGCCTGTCCTGAGCGATGTGGCGTTGGACTTCGGCGGCGTGCTAACCGAGCTTCAATACCCGCAGGAACTGACCGACCTGTTCGCCGGGGAGCAGCTCATCCTCGTCGGGCGCTATCGCACCGGCGCAGAGGATGTGACCATCAGTTTGACCGGGCGCACACAGGGCGAGACCGTCACCTATGCCTTCGATGAGCTGTCATTCCGCGACAACGCGGGCGGCGAGGCCTTCATCGCCCGTCTGTGGGCGCAGCGTCGCATTGGTGAACTGCTGGACGAGGTGCGCCTGAACGGGGAAGACCCCGAACTGGTGGACAGCATCGTCAGCCTGAGCATCCGCTTCGGCATCATCACCCCCTACACGAGCTTCCTGATTGAGGAGGACGACATCCTCAGCCAGCGTGGGCAAGAGCGTGCGCGTGAAGAGGCGTCGGAGTCGTTCGATGACCTCGCGGAGATGGAAAGCGGCTCGGCGGCGGTAGACAGCGCCGTAGACATCCAAGCGCTGCGCTCTTCTGGCGGTGCGCCTGCCCCGATGTCGGTCGTGCCTGCTATGACGTCAGTGGCCATGCCGCTGCCCACCGCATCCCCCGCTGGCACGATGGCTCCCGGCGGCTTTAACAGCGCTCCCGCTGACTTCACGCCTCCACAACCGGCGGGCAACGCCATCCAGACGGTCGGCGACAAGACCTTTATCGAGCTTGAGGGCGTGTGGACCGATACCACCTTCGAGCCGGACACGATGACTGCCCAAGAGGTCGTCTTCCTCAGCGATGCCTACTTCGACCTGCTCGACACCCTGCCGGAACTGGCGCGGTACTTCGCGCTGGGCGAAAATGTCATCGTCGTGGTCGAGGGCATCGCCTACGAGGTCGTCAGCGAGTAGCACAGTCGTCCCCAATAAAAAAAGCCCCTGCCATCCTATTTGGGTGGCGGGGGCTTTTTTTGTGTCGGACGGGCGGTTTCGCAAGTAACGCCGTTCGTAATCTCACCTGTCTAACCAGACAGGTCAACCTCAATACAAAACCGTCTACCTAGACAGGTTCGTGTTCCTCATCTTGCGTTTAGACTTAACGGTATAAGTCCGAGATGAGGGATGCCTCACATGACACCAGAAGCGTTAGGTTTCTTTTTCCTGTGTTTCGCCTCGCTGACGCTATCTGTCGCGGTGGCGGGGCTGTCGTGGCGTCAGCGCCGCTTCGCTGGGGCAGGTACGTTCGCAGCGCTGGCCGTCGGTCAAGCGGTCTGGACGCTGGGCTACATGATTGAACTGCTCGCGCCGACGCTGGAGACCAAGATTTTCTGGGACACCACCCAGTACTTTGGGACGTTCTCCATCCCAGTCGCCATGGTGATTTTCGTGCAGGAGTATGGGCGCACTAATTTGCCCAACGCCAGCCGCTGGTGGGTGGCGCTGTTCGCCCCCGCGCTCCTTTACATCACACTGATTTACCTCGACCCGTACAGCGAATTGGCGCGCATCAACCCAGTACTGGTCCCCGCGTCCGCCGACTCGCCGTTCAGCGCGCTGCAATACGACTATCCGATGGCGCTTTACGCCATCGTCCTCTACTCGTACCTGCTAATTTTAGCAGCCATGTACGGGTTGGCGCGCCGGATTGTCCAATCGCGGGGTGTCTTCCGCACGCAGATGGTGGGGGTCGGCGTCGGCCTGCTCATCCCCATTTTTACCGCGCTCATCACCATCACCCAGACCGAGGCGAGCATCTTCGGTCAGCGCGACCTCTCGCCGCTGACGTTTGGCGTCAGCAGTTCAATTGTGCTGGCGGTCATGCTGCGCTACCGGCTGTTTGACCTCGTGCCAGTGGCACGTGAACGGGTGGTGGCGGTCATGCCCGACAGTGTGCTGACGCTGGATACCATGGGCCGCATCGTGGACAGCAACCCAGCCTCACGCGGGATGCTGGGCTTCGGCGCGTCGGCGCTGGGTAAATCCGCCGCCGAGGTTCTGCCGTGGCTGGCGGCCTATGTCGGCGGGGCGGACGAGCAGCGCGCCGAAATTGAGGCCGAGCGCGGCGGCAAACCAGTCTTTTACGAGGTCACGGTCACGTCCATCAAGGACGAAAGCGGCGGCCATAACGGTACACTGGTCTTGGTGCGCGACACGACCGACCGCAAACGCGCCGAGCGCGCCCTGCAAGCCCAGAACCGCCGCTTAGAGGTGCTGTCCGAAATCTCGAAGCGTATGACCAACGCGCAGGACGAGCAGGCGCTTTTAGATGCTATCAGCCCGTTGACCTTCGCCAAGCCCCCGATTCACCTCGCACTGAGCTACAGCCGCGAGGTCAGCAGTAAACTGATGGGCGTGGACATCGTGGCAATGCGCGGCGCAGACGGGAGCATCATCCCGCTGGAAGGGCTGCCGACCTTCTTCCCCGCCGAACAACTGACCAACGTCTTCGACAACGACAGCCCGACCTTCACCGGCAACGTCTTGACCGCCCCCGGCTTGACCGATGAAGCGCGGGCGGCGGTGCTGACCTTCGGCTACTACGCGCAGGTCATTGTCCCACTGCGGAGCGCCGGACGCATCCAAGGGCTGCTCTCGTTTAGCTGGTCAGAGGTGCAGGACTTCGGCCCAGAAATCCGCGAACTGGTGACGGAACTTGCCCCGCGCCTCGCTGACAACATCCTCGCCCGCCGCACCTTCATCGAGGTGCAGAACGCCCGCGCGGAACTGGAACGCCTCTACCGTGAGCAGGTCGAGGTGGCCGAGAAGCTGCGCGCCCTCGACAACATGAAGAGCCAGTTCCTCGCCAGCATGAGCCATGAGCTGCGGACGCCGCTGAACGCCATCCTCAACTTCACCGAGTTCGTCGCACTGGGTATGCTGGGCGAGGTCAACGAGGCGCAGGTGGACGCGCTCAACAAGTCCATCGACAGCGGGCGTCACCTGCTATCGCTCATCAACGACGTGCTGGACATGAGCAAGATTGAATCCGGCATGATGAAACTGTTCGTGGAAGACGAAATCGACCTGCACGAACAGCTCAACCAAGTCGTCGCAACGGCGGACTCGCTGCTGGCCGAAAAACCAGAGGTGACGTTCGTCAAAGACATCGACGCCAACCTGCCTAAGCTGATTGGCGACCGCCGCCGCATCCGCCAAATCCTGTTGAACCTGCTCTCCAACGCCGCCAAGTTCACGGAGGAAGGCAGTGTGACACTGGCGGTCAAAGTGCGCGGCGGCGAGGTTTTATTCGCCGTCACCGACACCGGCCCCGGCATCGCGCCGGACGACCAAGCCCTGATTTTCCAACCGTTCATCCAGACCGAAAGCGGCATCCGTCACGCGGGCGGGACGGGTCTCGGCCTGCCCATCAGCAAGCGCTTGGTCGAGGCGCACGGCGGGCGGCTGTGGGTCGAAAGCGAGGTGGGCGAGGGCGCGGCCTTCTACTTCACGCTGCCCATCGCCTCTGAAGCCCTGAAACGCCAACTTCTAGACATAACCGAGGCCTAAAGGATAACCCATGACCCTGACCCCCAACGCCCCCGTGACCTGCCTGTATGTCGAGGACGACCCCCTCAGCCGCGACGTGATGCGGATGATGATGAAGCGCGTCCCACAGGTGGCCGACCTCGTGGTGTTCGAGGACAGCACCGACTTTTCTGGGCGCACCGCCCAGATGACTGACGCACCCGGCCTCGTCCTGCTGGACATCCACGTCCAGCCGCTGGACGGGTTTACCATGCTCAAGCACCTGCGCGCCGACCCGCACTTCGATGGGTCGCGCATCATCGCACTGACCGCCAGCGTCATGAACGAGGAAGTCGCCCAGCTGCGCACCAGCGGTTTCGACGGCGCAATCGCCAAGCCCCTCAGCCTCCAGACCTTCCCCGACCTCATCAGCCGTGTCCTAGCCGGGGAGTCGGTATGGCACATCGTCTAGGAGCCGCCACCTTACCCCACACACCCGCCGCCAATGCCATGAGGGACATCTCGGATATGACCGCACTCCAGAACAAGCGTATTTTCTACGTCGAGGACGACGCCCGCAACCGGGGTGTCGTGCAAATCCTGCTCCAGCACGCCGGGGCTATCGTTGAGTTTGACCGTTGGGGTTTTGCAGAAATCGCCATCCCCAAGATTAAAGCCTTCCGCCCAGACATCATCCTGCTTGACCTGATGCTCCCGGCCAACGTGACCGGCTATGAGGTGTTCGACGCGCTGCAACGCTCACAGGGGCTGCAAAACATCCCGGTGGTGGCGGTCTCGGCCTCCGACCCGGAAATCGAAATTCCTAAGGCCAAAGCCAAAGGGCTGCGCGGCTTCATCGCCAAGCCCATCAACATCCAGCGCTTCAGCCAACAGCTCACCGAGGTCCTCGACGGTAAGACCTTGTGGGATATTGGTTAGAAGCACCGCGAACCTCACCCCCAGCCCCCTCTCTCTGAGGAGAGGGGGAGATTGCCCACCGTGCGCCCTGTTTATTCCCTCTAGAAAAGGTAAAGACCCATTATGGCCGCCAAACAAGCACTCATCATCGACGATAACCGGGGCAACCTCGACGTACTGTCCATGCTGCTGGCGCAGCAGGGCGTCATCGTCACAGCGGTGCAGTCCATTAAACAGGTCAGCTTCGCGTTGGAGACCGTCAGCCCAGATGTCGTGTTCCTCGACCTTGAGTTCCCCAACGGCAGCGGCTTCGATGTACTGACCGACCTCAAGGCCAACCCGCTGCTGGCAGGTGTGCCGGTGGTGGCCTACACCGTCCATGTCAGCGAAATCGATGTGACGCGGCGCGCCGGGTTCGACAGTTTCCTCGGTAAGCCGCTGGACTCGCGCAAGTTCCCCGACCAACTGCGCCGCATCCTCAGCGGTCAGGCCGTATGGGAGGCGTCTTAGCCGTCCATTTGCACCGGGATTTCGACCCGACAGCCATCCTCGTGCGCGTCGCGGATGCGGCATTCGGCCACTGTCTGGCCGTAGATGACGGCGATAAACTGGAACTCTGGTTTCCAGAAGCGCAAATTGCCCTGTCGCACCTCGAACCGACCGAGCAGCGTGCAGTCGGTATCGGGCGTGCGGGCGTTATCGCGCCGGTCCAGCCGCACACACTCACCCGACGCCAGCGTATCGACGCTGAAGTCCTCACCGCTTGCGCCGCCGCGCTCCTGCGCCCCCAAAATCAACGGGTACAGCGGCATGGGCGGCATATCCGGCGCGCTGTCATTGATGACGTAAAGCGAGTGGTCGCGCTCGGCCAGCAGCAGCACTTCCCAGACCTGCTGACGGGTCGGTAGAGCGATAGGCGGGCTGTCGGTCGGTGCAGGCGTGGGCGTGGCCGAGGGTTCTGGGCTGGCAGTCAGGCTGGGTTCGGGTGAGGGCGGGAGCGGTGTGGTGGACGGCGCAGCCGTGTCCAGCGCGACCGGGATGGTCGGTGGGACGGTGGCGAGGGCGAACGCGCGCCCGTCAGGGGGGCGACCCGACAGCAGCCACACCACAATCACAACGCCCAGCGCCACCATCACCGCGCTGGCGATTCCCGTCACCCGCCAGTCGATTTTACGGGGCGACGGGGCGGCTTTGGTCTTGGGCAGTGGCGGGCGGGTTGGCGCAGACGACGGCATCGGCGGCGGCGCAGCGGCCATCACCGACGGCGGAACGGTCGGAGCAGCGGCGGCGGGTGTGACGGGGGTCGGCACAGCGCGCATCACGGCGGCGGGCAGCGGCGGGAGAGGGTTGGCTGCCTGATACTCATCGACCTGCTCCTTCACGCGCATCAGCGAGACGCGGCTGCTCGACGACGGCGGGGCGGCCTTCGACGCTTGGTAGGCGGCCTCGAACGCCTCGACCAGCGCGGCGCACGACGGGTAGCGCGCCGTCGGCTCTTTTGCCAGCACGCGCTGGAGGACATCGACCAGCGCTGGGTGCAGGTCGGGGTTGCGGGTGCGCGGGTCGGGCAGCGGCTCGGTCATGTGCGCCAGCGCGATGTGCATGGCCGACTTGCCGCCGTAGGGGACGGAACCAGTCAGAATTTCGTAGAGGATGACGCCCAGCGCGTACTGGTCGCTTTGCGCGGTCGCCCCGGCGGAGTTGACGGCCTGTTCCGGCGCGATGTACTGCGGCGTCCCGAACACCTCGCCCTTCGTCCCCTCAAGGCTGATGAGCGCAAGGCCAAAATCGGTCAGCACGACCCGCCCACTGCGGTCCATCATGATGTTGGCGGGTTTGATGTCACGGTGGATGACGCCTTTGCTGTGGGCGTAGTCCAGCGCCTGCGCTGCCTGCGACAGCACCATCAGCGCGTCGTCGGGCGGGAGCAGTTCTTTATCGCGGGCGTAGTCTTGCAGCACCCAGTGCAAATCTGCCCCGTCTACATATTCCATCGCCATATACAGGCGCTGGCCGACCTCGCCAAAGCGGTAGATGCTGACGATGTTGGGGTGCTGGAGTTGGGCAATTGCCCGTGCCTCGCGCTCGAAGCGGGCGCGGTAGCTGTCGTCAATCTGCACGGCGGGCTGGATGACCTTGAGCGCCACGTAGCGCGTCAGGCGCTCATCAATGGCGCGGTAGACCTGAGCCATGCCGCCCTCGCCCAAGAGCTGGTCAATCCGGTAGCCGTCGATAACCTGCCCGACCAAATTTTCACTGCCCATGAGGTCGTTTTCCTTCACATCATCATAACAACCCCGATTATAGCGCTACCCATCCCATCCCCGCTGGCGTATTTTGGTAGAATCACCCTATCAAACCTCAAAAGGAATCGCCTCATGCCCAAGATTCTGCTGGTCGAGGACACCGAGGAATTGGCCGCTGCCATCCAGCGAGACCTGTCGGCGCACGGCTTCGAGGTCGAATGGGCAGCGGACGGCCTGCGGGCGCTGGAACTGCACGCCAGCGGCGCGCCTGACCTCATCCTGCTCGATTGGATGCTGCCCAAGCTGGACGGCCTGAGCGTGCTGCGGCAAATCCGCGAACATGCCGCCACGCCGGTCATGCTGCTGACGGCGCGCACCGAGGAATTGGACCGAATCATCGGGCTGGAAGCAGGTGCGGATGATTACATCACCAAGCCGTTTAGCACGCGCGAGCTGGTGGCGCGAATGAATGCGCTGTTCCGACGCATCGACCTCATCGAACAGACCTTGCGCCATGACCGACAGGCTGAGGCGGGGCAGGCGCTGGTCTACGGCGGTCTGACGCTTGACCCCGATGCCTACCGCGCCGCGCTGGACGGCGTAACACTCGACCTCAGCCGGACCGAGTTCAATTTGCTGCGCCTGCTGCTCGCCAACCCCGGACGCGCCTTCAGCCGTGCCTACTTGCTAGAGGCCATCTGGGGCGTCGATTATGTCGGCGGCGACCGCGCCGTTGATAACACCGTCATGCGCCTACGAAAGAAGCTCGGCGCGACCGGCGACGCCATCGAGACGGTGTGGGGGCTGGGTTACCGCTTGCAGGCCGACGCGCCATGAGCATTTTTCTTTGGCGGCTCGCGTGGCGACGGGCGTGGCTAATCTCTACCCTCGGGACGCTGGTCGCGCTGGTCGGGGTGTGGGTGCTGGGCGGCGTGGTCTATGCCTTTGCCAGCGTGATGCTGGCCGTGGGAGGCGTCTTATCGTTCGCCTTCCTGACCGCGCTTCCCAGCGGGACCCCCCGTCAGCGCGCCGCCGCTGAACTGGTCTATGTGCTGCTGGCCGCGCTCATTTTGGGGATAGGGTTCGGCTGGGGGTGGCTGTCCAGTCCCGCCGATTACACCACCAATGCGGGCGCGTTCCCGTTCCTGATGGTGTTGGCGTCTACCTCGTATGCGGTGGTACGGGTTTTCGCTCGCCCCTACGCCGTCTGGAAGGCCATGCGCCAGCGCCGCCTGCGCTGGGCGATTGCCCACGCCCAACTGCGGCTGGTCATCGTGGCGATGGGGGTGGTCTTGACCATGCTGTTGTTGAACGTCGCGGGGCGGGACGTTGGCGGCGATTATCCACTGGGGATGACGGTCAACAACAACGTCGCGCTGCTGATTTCGTTCATCGGGCTGTTTGGCATCATGACCGGCGCGGCGCTGGTCTTGGTCATCCTCCCGGCGGGCATCATCGCGGCGCTGACCGCTCGGCACATCACGCGGCGGCTGGACGAGCTGGTCAGCGCCACCCGCCGCGTGCGCGACGGAGACGAATCGGTGCGCGTGGCAGTCAGCGGGGAGGACGAAATCGCGGCGCTGCAAGCAGACTTCAACCAGATGCTCGACCAATTGGGCGCGGCACGCCGAGCGCTCGAAGATGAGCGCGACACAGTGCGGAAACTGCTTCACACCCGCCAAAAATTATTCGCCGATGTCTCGCACGAACTCCGCACACCAATTTCGACCATCCGGGCGCACCTCGACGGCAGCTCAAACGCCGCCGATTATAGAATTATCCAGCGCGAGGTGCTGCGCCTCCAGCGCTTGGTCGATGAGGCGTTTACCTTCGCCCGCGCCGATGTCCATCAACTGCCTTACCACATCAAGCCGCTGGAAATCGGCGCAGTGCTAGAGCAGACCGTCCAGACCGTGCAGAAACAGGCGTGGCAGGCACAGCGCGTCGAGGTCACGCTCGACTATCAGCCGCAGCTACCACTGGTGATGGCCGATGATGAGCGCGTGCGGCAGGTTTTATATAACCTGCTGAGGAACGCCGTTCGCCATACGCCGCCCGGTGGCCTCATCCGGGTGGTCGCCATCCCCAACGACACTGTTGTCCAGATTTCGGTGCGGGACACCGGCGGCGGTATCCCGCCCGACGACCTGCCGCTTGTCTGGGAACGCTATCACCACGCCCCCGACTCGGACGGCGCGGGGCTGGGTCTGGCGCTGGTCAAAGAAATGGTGCAAGCGATGGGTGGCACGGTGGGGGTGGTCAGCACGCTGGGTCAGGGGAGTTGTTTCAGCTTCACGCTGCCCCGCGTGCGCTGAGGGGGACTGAAATTAAGGTCTTCCATTGGCGGGCGACCCGCCGGGTCGCCCCTACAAACCTCACCCCTGCCCCTCTCCCTAGGAGAGGGGTTTTAACATGCGGTGTGGACATCTCCCCCTCTCCCCATGGAGAGGGGGCTGGGGGATGAGGTTCCGGATACCACAGGGTCGCCCCCATCACCCCTGCGACAAAGTTGCGACACTCTTGTGATTTTTACACGACAGACGGTTTATATCATGGCGGGGTGTTGAACAGAATTCACCCACAGAGGACACCCCCACCATGCAGCGACAGATTATGATTCAAGCCGTCCAGCTCCGACGGACGCTCTCGCTCGGCGCGCAGGCGATAGAAGTGCTACGCGGCGTCTCATTCGAGGTCGCACGCGGCGAAATGGTCGCGCTGACCGGCCCATCGGGGTCGGGCAAATCGACGCTGTTGGCACTGTTGGCGGCCATCGACTCGCCGACCAGCGGCCAGCTCATCCTCGACGGCTCAGACATCACCCACGCCAGCGAGGGCAGCCTCGCCCGCGTGCGAAACGAGAAAATCGGCATCGTGTTCCAGTCGTTTAACCTCATCCCCACCCTGACAGCGCTGGAAAACGTCGAAGTCCCGCTGCATATCAGCACCAAACCCGGCGACGCTCGGCGGCGGGCAGCGGACATTTTGGCACGAGTCGGGCTGGCCGACCGGATGCACCACCGTCCGCATCAGCTTTCGGGCGGCCAACAGCAGCGCGTGGCAATTGCGCGGGCGCTGGTCATGTCGCCATCGGTCTTGCTGGCCGATGAGCCGACCGGCAACCTCGATACCCAGACCGGGCAGCACATCCTCGCGCTCATCAGCGAACTGCGCCAAGATTTTGGCCTCACCACGGTGGTCGTCACCCACAGCCCCGATGTCGCGGCCTGCGCCGACCGTGTGCTGCGGTTGGTCGATGGTCAATTGATGTCCAGCGTTGCAGTCAAGGCGGTGGCGCGGTGAAACGGCTGAACTTTTACCTCAGATATGCGCTTAACCAGCTCATCAACGGCGGCCAGCGCGTGATGGTCGCGGGGCTGGCGGTCGCGTTCGGCGTGATGTCGGTGACGGCCATGACCTCGGTCGCCCAATCCGTCGATGTGATGGTCAACCCCGACGCCCGCGCTAACCTCGGCGGCGACCTGTTGGCCTATCCGTCGGACAACGGCAGGTTGTCCGCCGCCGCCCGCCAGACCCTCGCTGACCTGCAAGCCGATGGTTTAATCAGCGCGTACAGCCCCGTCAGCGACACCTACACTGCGCTGATGCGGACGGCGGACGACGGGACGGCGCGCTTCATCGAGGGCGCAATTGGCATCGACCCGTCGGTCTACCCGTTGGTCGGGGAGATGGTGCTGCGCGCCCCGTCGCAGGTCTCGTTTGCCGACGTGCTGGCCGAGACCGGCACAGCCGCCATCACCCGCGACCTCGCCGACCGCTATGGGCTGGCGCTGGGCGACGTGCTGCGCCTCGCGCACTTCGATGGGCGCTCGTTTGAGCGGGCGTTGGTCATCAGTGCCATCATCGAACAAACCCCTCACTATCAAGGCTCACGCCTGTACTACAG
>JALONW010000066.1 GCA_025454725.1 Anaerolineae bacterium | reverse complement strand
CTACGCCAGCTCTGAGGCGTGGCGCGCCGAGCTGAACCTGTTCACCAAGAACATCGCGGACGACGCCATGCGGCTGGTCGTCCGCAACTTCGTCAACGGCATCAACCCGACCGAGACGGCGCGGCGGCTGCGCGAGACCATCGGCACATCGTCGCTGGCGCAGTCTGAGAACCTGATGCGGACCATCCAGCTCACGAGCTACCGCGACTCGCTGACGCTCTACCACACCGCGAATGCCGACATCTTCAGCCACAAAATCCGCATCGCCACGCTGGGCGAGCGGACGTGTGTGTCGTGCATCGCGCAGCACGGGACGCGGATGCGGATTGATGAAGAAATCAAAGACCACCACCGGGGGCGCTGCTCGGCGGTGGCGGTCGTGCGCGGCATGGAGCGTAACATCCAGACCGGCGAGGTCTGGTTCGGCCAGCAGAGCGAGGCCAGCCAAAAGAAAATCATGGGCGGCGCGGCGTACCGGGCTTGGAAGGATGACGCGGTGCAGCTCAAGGACTTCGTTCACCCGTATGAAAACGGCGTGTTCGGCGAGATGCAGCGCGAGGCCAGCCTGAAGGGGATGCTGGGCGCTGAGGCCAACAAATACTACCGGCAGAAGCCTTAACCCCCACCGACCTTTCCCCCCTCAACGAGTTTCCGATAAATCTGCTCATGCGTGCTAGTGTAAAGACACAGCGGGATTTTTTACCGTGCGCGCCGGGTGCGCGCTGGCTTGGCTGCCGGGTGCAGCGGCCTATGCGGTTATGAGAGGATTTTGGTCATGTTCAAAGCGTTTTTCAGTGATGGTCAGGGTGAAGGGGGACAGGCTCCCGTGACGACGGACGCCAAGACCGAAACCAAGACCGAGGCGCAGCCGGTGGCGTTTGAAGCGCTGCCGCCGTCATGGCAGGCGGAAATCAAGAGTCTGCGCGACGAAGCTGCCGCGAACCGCGCCAAGAAGGCCGATCTTGAAAAGCAGCAAGCCGAGGCCGAGGCCAAGCGCCTCGCTGAGGCGGGCGAGTTCAAGACGCTGGCGGAAAAGCGGCAGGCCGAGCTTGAGGCGTTGAAGCCGAAGGCGGAGCTGGCCGACAAGCTGCTGGGGCAGATGGACGAAGCGAACAAGGCCAAGATTGCCCGCATCCCGGAGGGGCAGCGTAAGCTGATCCCGACCGGGCTTGACACGCTGGCGCTTTCGCAGTGGCTGGATGCCGCGCTGGAGGTGCTGGTGAAGCCGGTCGCGCCGAGCCTCGACGGTGGGCGGACGGGCGTCAAGGGGGACGTGTCGGAAGGCATTCCCTACAATCCAACGAGTTTCTAACCGGAGGGTCCGATGGCGGACATCGTAAGAACCAAGGAAAACGTCGCGCTGCTGCAAGTGCATCAGGTCGAGGTCTACTCGCTGGTGGCGGGTGAGTACATTGAGGCCGGGCAGTTGGTCTGCATCAACAGCTCCGGTAAGGTGGTCAAGGCGGACGCGGGTGCGCTGGCGACGGCACGCGCTGCCGGTTTTGCTACTGCCAATGCGAACATCAACGAAGGCGTGAGCGTGCTGCGGCGCGGAATGTTGGAAGGGTTTACCCTGACCAGCCTCGCGTACAATGCGCTGGTCTACGTCTCGGACACGGCGGGGGCGGTCGCTGACGCGCCCGGAGCATCAGGCACATACCGCAAGGTGGTAGGCTCCGTGTGGGCCAAGTCTGACCCGACCAAGACCAAGGTGTTGATGGTTGACATCGACATCGTTGAACCTGTGGTGGTGTCCTAATGGCCAGCAAGGGCGGAAATCTTACCCTCTTCGATTCGGAACGTACCGTCGCCGACATGGACTACGAGGTCGTCTCGCCGCTGGTTGAGAAGTTCCTCGCGGAACATCGCGCGACTTTGGAGGCGCAGCGTGCGCTGTTCGTCTCTGGTGAGGCGGGTGTGACCGAAAAGCACACCTTTAACTTCAAGCTGCCCGGCGGCGGGTACTTGGAGCGGCGTGGGCGCGATGCGCGCACGACCACCTCGAAGCCGCACGGCGGTTGGAGCGTCAGCTTCCCGCTGTACGACTTTGGCAAGGACTGGGCGGCCAACGACATCGACCTCGCCTACATGACCGGCCCGGCCTTCCGGCGCGCGCTGGAGAACAAGACGATTGAGGACCGCAACACCATGCGGTGGGAAATCCTCTATGCGCTGTTCAACAACACGACTCGCACCTTCATCGACAGCACGCTCGATGGTCTTTCGCTGTCGGTGTATCCGCTGGCGAACGGGGACGCGACGCTGTACCCGCCGCTCATCGGCGAGAACAACGAGGCCACACACAACCACTACCTCGTCAGCGGCTACGCGGCGGCGGACATCAGCAACACCAACAACCCGCTGCCCGTGCTGCGCGACCACCTCGAAGAACACTTCGGGACGCCGACCGGGTACGGCAACGTGGTGGTGATGTACGGGAAAGACCACGCGGACAAGATTGCGGCGCTGGCAGGCTTCAAGGAGGTCGAAGACCGCTTCATCCGCTCCGGCGCGAACACCGATGTGCCGACCGGCTTGCCGAGTGCGCCGGGCCGCATCGCTGGGCGCAGCAACGGCGTGTGGTGTGTGGAGTGGCGTCACCTGCCCGACAACTACCTCGTGGCGGTTGACCTCGGCCAGCCGGGGCCGCTGACCATCCGCTATGACCCGGCGTTCACCCGTATCCCGCGCGGTCTGCACATCGTTCCGGGGCCGTATGCTCACAGTCCGTTCCAAGGGGCGAGCTACCGCCACCGCTACGGCATGGGCGCGAGCAATCGCCTGAACGCGGTCATCATGGAGCTGACGACCGACCCGACCTATTCCATCCCGCAGGGCTTCGAGTAAAGGCGGTTTGGTATGGCATCGGTAGAAGCACAGGCGATCCAGCGCGAAAAGGAAGAACGCGAGCGTAACGAGCGCTTGGCGCGCATCGAGGCGAAGCTCGACCGCCTGCTCGCAGCGCTGGGCGACAAGACCAAGCCCGACGGCGAGGATGAGGGCGACGGTAAGCCTGTCGCCAAGACGACCCCGGCGAAGGGGAAGTAAGGCATGACGTTCACGTATGCCCCCAGTGACGGATTTACCGACCTAGAGCGCGTGCGCTTCTGGATCGGGGATACCGTCTCGACTAAGGCGAAATTCAGCGACGAAGAAATCACGGCGCTGATTAACGAGACCGACTCATGGCAGGCGGCTGCGGTTGGCCTGCTGCGCGGTCTGGTTGCCCGGATGAGCGCTGACTCGGACTTCAAAGCGGACTGGTTGGAGGTGAAGACCTCGCAGGCCATCCCGCAGCTCCGGACGCTCATCAAGGAACTCGAAAGCCAGTGGGGACTGGGGGCATACGACCCGGCCAACGCGCCGGTGGTGGACAGCGGCGCGGTCTACCCGTACCGCTCGGACATCTACAGCGCGAACGAAATCGGGGCAGACGATGCTGACTAGCTGGCAGCGCGGCCTGATGCTTGAGAAGGTCAACGAGACGCTGACCGACCGGGTGGCCGTGCAGCGCGGCGGGCAGGCCATCGATGCTGAGGGCTACGCGCTGCCAAGCGGGTCGGTGGTGGCCGAGGACGTGCCAGCGCGCTGGCTGCCGAAGAAGAAAGACCCGGCTGCGGCCAGCGTGGTCGCGGGGCAGAGCATGGACCGGGTGAGCTACCGAGTTATTCTGGCGCTGGGGACAGACGTGCAAGAGGGCGACCGCCTCCTGCGCGAGGGGGTGGCCTACCCGGTGCAGCAAGTGATGGGCGCGCAGACCGACGCGCTTTGGGTCGAGGTGATTGTGGCGGATCTCCCGCTGGGAATGGAGTAGGAATGTCTGACAACGATAAGCAGCCGATTGCAATTGTCCTGACGCCGGGTGTGGTGCTGATGCTCGACCCTGAAATCTGGGATGTCGAGAACTCGCTGACGCTGGGCAAGCTGGGCGATGATGTCCGCTTGCAAATTAATTTACAGATTAACGACATCCTCGCCGAGACCACGCAGCGCGTGGACGGCGTGGTCATCCTGCGGAAGGCGTAAGGCCATGATTGACGGTCGGTTGGTGATTGAGCGGAATTTGCTGCCGGTGGTCTTGCAGCAGTCGCCGGGCATCGCTGACCGGGGCGTCGAGGCGCTGGCTGAGATGGTGCGCGGCGAGGCGGTGTTCTCGCTCAACGAGCAGACGCCCGGCACGCCGGACATCCGCTATAACCCTGAGCGCTCGGTGATGGTCTCGCCGCCGGGGTCTGCGCCGAACACCGACACCGGGTTTCTGGCTTCGACCATCACGGTGCAGCCTGCCGGTTTCTTGGCGCGGTTCATCGCGGTTGGGGCTGAGTACGGCGAGCCGCTTGAGACGGGTTTGGCGGACGGCAGCAAACGGCCGTTCCTGTACCCGGCGCTGGAGTCGGTTGAACCAAAAATCACCGAGGTGATGCTGGCAGTGTTTCGGGCGCTGGAGTCGCTGGGATGATTGAGCCGCTGAGCAAGGCGTTCCGGGGCGAGGTGGTGGCGGCAGTCAGCACGCTGGTCGGTGGACGGGTCTACAACGACACCGCGCCGACCGGGGCGAACATGCCTTACGTCATCGTCGGCATCCAGAGCGCACGGTCGCTGAACCTGATGCAGATCGACGAGGTGGCGGTCACCTTCAACGTGATGGTGACGGTGGACTCGGCAGTGTCGGGCGACAAACTGGCCTCGGAAATCGCGGAGGCCATTTACAACCACATGCAGGATGCCGAGCCAGCGATTGACGGGTGGGACTTCCACCGACTGGAACACGTCAGCAGCTATCGGCGGATTGACGTGCACGACAAACAACGTTTCGCGCTGGCGGGCGGGCTGTATAAGCTCGAAGCCGACCGGCTGTAGCAAAAGGGGTGACGCATGGCAAAAGTAAGCGGCAAGCGGATTTACGTCGAGTTCGATGGTGTGTCGCTGATGGCCAGCGGGCGTGAGTTCGCGGTTTCCAAAGTGCAGAACACGGCCAACTCGACCGCTGGGGCGGATGAGTATGAGAACACCATCCTCACGACCAAGAAGCTGAGCGCGACGCTCAAGATGGTCATGATTGAGAAGGCGACCGGCGGCGCGGCCATCGCTGAGAAAATCAAGCTCGGCCATACGGGCAATCTGGTCTGGGGGTTGGAAGGCAACGCGGCGGGCAAGCCGAAGGGCGGCTTCTTCGGTCATCTCGTCAAGGCGGACGTGTCCGCACCCTACGATAACGTGGTCACCATTGACGCGGCGTGGGAGATGGCGGACGACGACATCTTGTTCGACGAGTCGGTCGCGGTGTGGTAGCTGGCGGCCCCGCCGAATGCGGGGCTGCTTTGTATGACCCATAAACAGAGGAGACTGAACCATCATGACGGACGTGATTACCAACGATGACGTGCAAGAATATCTTGCGGATGCTGTTGATGTTAAACCGGCGACCGTGAGCGCCAAAGAACCGGAAATCGTCTTTGACCTGACCCGCCTGACCGGTGAAGAGATGATGGCTTATATCCGCGCCGAGTCTACCTCGAACGTGGACAAGATGGCGATCGGGATCGCCAAGTCGTGCGTCAGCATCCGTGGGCATAAGGGCAAGATTGAGCCGGAAATGTTCGCCGGTTTGAAGTATGCCAAGTGGCATGAGCTGATGAAGCAATTCCGGGCGTGCTTCCTGAATACGCAAATTCCTCAACTAGACATGAAAGGGTTTGTGTACGATCTCGACCTGTTGATGGCGCGGGATATGGCGATGCTCAAGCGGGGCGTGAACGCCATGAACGCCGATTTGGTCGCTAAGGTCTTTTGCAACATCTTCAAGAAGGTGCCGATGGGTTGGGGTTCACCGAGCAAGTCTGAAACTTGGCTTAAGCGTTCGTATTTCGGTGTGATGATGCCGCTGGCGCAGGCCATCATCCTCGATGCCACGGACGGGGAAAAAAACGAGAGCGACAGTTCTATCTTTGGCTTTCAGGCGTAGAAGCCGAGGACGGCGAGGACTGGGCATTAGAAGACTCTTGGGCCTATCGGCGGGTGCAGCTCGCCCAGTGGTTTGGCTGGACATTAGAGCAGTGCGACCGACTGACGGCTAAGGACGTGCGCGACATCTTGGCCGTGGTGAACGCACAAATGAAGTACGACAAGAAACTCAACTGGTGGATGCGGTAACGCGATAGGCGGGCAGCGTGACGACTGTAGCCCAGCTCAGTGTGCGGATCGGCGCGAATATTTCAGGCTTGCAGCGCGGGGTGCAAGACGCCGATCGGTCATTGGGCAATTTCTCAGCGAATACATCGAAGCGATTCGATGACCTGAAAAACCGACTGGACGGGTTCGTCTCTGGTTTTGCACCCCTGTCGATTGCGGCAGGCGGCGCGCTGGGCTATGGGATTAAGGTCGCGTCGGATTTCGAGAGCGTATTGGCCGAGGTCGAAGCCCGGACGGGCGCGACGGCTGAGGAGATGGACGAGCTGCGCGGTGTCGCGCTGCGGATGGGTGCTGAAACAGTTTTTAGCAGCCAACAAGCGGCTGAAGCCATGCTTCAACTGCTGACCAGCGGGGCCAGCGCTGAGGAAGCGGTGGGGATGCTGCCCGCCGTGCTGGATGCGGCGGCAGCCAGCGGCGAGAACCTTGGCCGGACGGCGGACGCTGTGACCGACATTATGGCCTCATTCCAATTGGGGGTAGAGGACTCGGCAGGGGTGGCCGAGTCGCTGGCGCGGGCGTCGGGGTCTTCTTCCGCGACGATGGGCAATTTAATCGACGCCTTCGTCAACGGGGGCAGCGCGGCCAGCGCTTACGGTTTGAGCGTCAACCGGTCGAGTGCGATCCTCGCGTTGTTCGCTGAGCGCGGCGTGAAGGGTGCTGAGGCGGGTACGCTGCTCAAGTCGATGCTGCAAGGCATGGATAGGCAAACCGACAGCGTGCGGAACGCATGGCGGCAGCTCGGCACATCGATGTACGACACCGAAGGCAATATGAGGGACTTCGCGGTGGTCATCGAGGAGATTAAGCTGGGTCTGGCTGGCATGACGATGGAAGAACAAAACATCGTCCTCCAAGAGCTGGCGGGGACGTATGGTATTGCCGGTCTGCGGGCGCTGACGACTGGTCAGTCGATCGGGGAGATGGAAGCGCGGATGGCAGGGGCAGCCAGCGTGACAGACGTGGCGCAGGCGCGCATGGAGACATTTGCCGGGCGGCTGGACAGCCTGCGCGGCAGTGTCGAAACACTGATGATTAACGCACTGACCCCCTTTATGGACAATGTTTTGACGCCGATGGTGGAAGACCTGACGCCGGTCATCAACGCCATCAGTGATTGGACGACCGCCAACCCGGAGCTGACCGGCACGATTGTGGGGGTGATGGCGGCTTTGGCGGTGACGACGCCGATTTTGTGGGTGGCAAGCAGCGCCTTCGGTGTGATGAAAAGCAGCATCGACGGGGTGACAGGGACTTTCAAGGTGCTGACGGGTTTGTTTGGCACGTCTGCCGTGCCGCTTCTCCTATTCATTGGGGCGCTGTCGCTGGCCGACTGGCCGCAAATCGGGACAGGCATCGGGCAGGTGGCGGACGGCTTCGTCAAGCTGTGGTCGGGCGACCCGGACGCGCCGCGAATCCTTGGTGAAGGATTGAAAAACATCGGCGAGGGACTGATGCAAATCCCGCTAACGATTGCTGATAAAGTGCTTGAGCTGGTCGGGATGGACCTCGGCAGCGCTGAGAATAATTTTGCCGGGTTCGGGACTGCACTAGAGAACGTCGGGACGCTGATCGTCTGGAAGTTCGACGAGGCTTCGCGCATGGTCGAACAGATGAGCCTGTCGGTACAGTCCGAGATGCTGGCGCTGCAGGCGTTCTGGGCGCAGCTTTCGGGCGACACGGAGGGCGCGCAGCGGTTCGATGCTGAGAAGGCCCGCGTTGACGCCGAGCTTGCGGGCTATGAAGTGGCCGACGCCTTTACCAACAGCTTGAACACCGGCATTTTTGACGGCATTGACGGCATCGCGCTCGACCCGTCAGTGATGTTCCGGCTGACGCAAGACCCAGAGGCAGCAGCAGCGGGATTGAGCGAACAGGCCAAGGACATCCTATCACTGGCCATCCAGAACGCGGTAGACAGCGGTGACATGCAATTTCTGGTACAGATTGCGCCGCTGTTGGGGACGCAGACTCTGCAAGCCGACTCGGACTTCTTTACCGAGGCCATCCAGCCCGCGCGCGACGCACTGGCGGGCGCGCTGGACGCTGCGGCATGGGAGGCCGGGTCTGACCCGTCTTGGATGATGAAACTGCAATCGGCGTTTGAGACGGCTGGCGTCCCGGCTGACTTCGCCAACTGGGACACGACGGCGCTCTCTAATGAGGTGCAGAGCGCGCTGATTACGGCGCTCAACAACTCGCCGGACGGGGTACTGACGGTCGATGTGCCGGTGGGATATGTGTTCAACTCGGAGACCGGCGAAGGGTCGGACGTTTCAATCCAGCAGTTTCTTGAGTCGATGAACCTGAAGGCACTGACTGAGGGCGCGACGCCGCAGCTGCGGATGACGGTCGAGGAGATGCTGTCTGAAGCCATCGCCACGGCTGACGCGGGTGTGGTGGAGATGCTGACCCCGCTGGCCTTCGCGTTGGGCATCGATGTGCCGGGTGTTCAATCACAGGTTAGTGAGCAGCTCAATAGGGCACTGGGCGGCGTGCGCGGTGCGATTGCGATGAACATGGCTGCGGAACAGTCGGGTAACATCATTTGGTATATTAACCCGGCATACGCTCCGCATGGTGAGGGTGAGGGCGAGCGCGATGACGGAAGTCACAAATCTGGGCTGAACTATGTGCCTTTCGACGGCTACCGGGCGGAGCTGCACCAAGGCGAGGCAGTGCTGACGGCGCGGCAGGCGGCGGCGTGGCGCGGTGGGCAGGGCGGCACGGTCATCAACCTACAGGTGTCGAGCTACGGCGAGTCGGATTATGCGCTGGCGCGGCGGCTGAAGCGGGCACTGGAGGACGGTGCGCGATGACCGATTACGCGGTGCTGGTGGACTGGGACAACAACGGGTATTGGGCGTTTGACGCCCGACCCGGCGACGCGCCGAACCTGCTGGGGCGGGGGGCGGCCAACTTCACGGACAAGGTGCTGCACAGCACCTCGACCGACCGTATCAGCTCCATCACTTTTGACAGCTTTAGGTCAAGCGCAGACCTGATTACCACAGGCGGTTTCAAGGATCGGGGTCTGCATCAGGTGTTTTGGAACACCAGCACGCTCGGCCACAAGCTGTATCTGTGTCGAAAATTTATCAATTACCTCGACATCGACACACAGACGGATGAGTACAGCTTGGTGCTGCCAGCGGGGAGCTACCGTTTTGGCTATAAGGTGCGGGCGCGCGTGCAGACGCCTGCCAGCACGACCACCAGCATCACCGGCCTGCGGATGCAGGTGTTCGGCAGTGTCAGCGGGGCGCTGGGGACGCTGACGCTGGGGACGGTGACGACGGCGTGGGCGACCTACAGCCAGACCTTTAGCGTGCCGAGCGAACAGACGGTTTGGTTTGAGATGGACAAGACGGGGACTATTGATTTATTCCTCGACCTGTCCGAGCCGTTTTTGCTGGCCGGGACGGGGGCAATCCCGACCGCGTTCAACTGTGGGACGCCCAGCCTGAGCGAGAACCTGACGCCGGATGTGATGGAGATGCGCTGGGGCGTGGGCTTCCGCGAGGCATACCGCTACGTGGGCGACGACAACCGGCTGCGCTGCACGATGACCAACGGCGCGAAAACCTACAGCCCGGATAACCCGGCCAGCCCGCTGTACAAGTCGTACATGTTGGGGCCGATGCAAATTCGGGTGATGGTCAACGCCAACAACGCGGGCTGGACGACCCAGTACACCGGCTACATCGACAGCATCATGCCGCAGACGATGCTGAACGGGGACAAGACCGCGACGATTGAAGCGCGGTCGGTGCGGCGGCTGATTGAGAAGCAAGAGCTGGAAACCGAGCTGTACGAGAACGTGAGCGCGGTCGATCTGCTGGGGGAAGTGCTGAACTTTACCGACCTGATCCAGAGCGCGCCTTTCTTGCAGAAACCGGCGCTGGTGGCGATGATGGGAAGCACGTCCAGCGGGACGACCTACAAGCTGGCGGGCGACCAGTGGCAGGCACGGGCGCGGGCGCTGGACGCGGCGCAGGACATCCTACAGGCCGACTTTGGCAAGATGTGGGTGAATGCCGACGGCAACGTCGAATATTTCCTGCGGCTGGACTATGACGCGGTGCTGGCTGCGCCGATGCCGACCCTCGACGACACCGACCTCGTGGGGGCGGAGTATGCGGTGATGGCGGCGGGCGCGAACGTGGTCTCGGCCTACAGCTACCCGCGCAAGGTGAGCGCCAGCGCGGTGCTGCTGTGGGAGTTGGACGAACCTTTCGACCTGCAGCCGGGGGAGGTGGTCGAGCTGGCGGTGCGGTACATCGTGCCGGACAACGAGCGCACCATCGGCGGGAAGGACACCAGCGTGACGACCTTCACGGCACCGGCGGCTGTGACCTACGTCTGGAACGGGACCGACCCACGCGGCGGGACGCTGACCATCACCAACACCGCTGGCATCGTCAGGACGGTCTCGGCGATTCAGGTGTCGGGCAAGCGCATCACGTGGTTTAACGCCATCCGGCAGCGGGTGCGGGACGCCGACGCAGTGGCGCTGTTCGGTCGGCAGAGCGACGTGATTGAGAACCGATTGGTGGATAAACGGACGGTGGCGCGCGAGCTGGCGCAGTACGCGGTGGGGGAGTTTGGGGTGGCGCGGTCGGCCATGAGCAGCGTGCGGCTGCTGGCCAAGACCGAGGCCAAGCGGGCGCAGTACGCAGCCTACAAGCCGGGCAGCTTCATCCGCGTCAGCGAGGGGCAGACCGGACACGAAGGCGCGTACATGGTGGTGGGGGTTGACCACGAGGTCAGCGATGGGATGAAGCTGCACCGCCAGACCATCCACCTTGAACCCGTGCGCCGATTCGTCGTCCTCGATGACCCACAAAATGGGGTGCTGGACGGCGGGGCATACCTAGGATGAGTTTCCGATAATCTGGCTCATGCGTGCTAGGCTTGTGGTAGAGGAGATCAACCCATGCCTTGGAACGTCCTGCCTTTATATTCGGTCTTTGAGCGCCTGACGGCGGCGAAGATGAACCTGATCCGCGAGAACTTGAATATCCTCAAGGCTCCCGTGTCGGTTCAAAACACGGTTGCGTTGGGTGCAAACATCACCACCACCAGCACGACGCCGGTGGTGACGAGCGCACCGAGCTACGTGGTCAACATCACGCCGAGCATTTTGACTGGGACCTGTAACCTCGATGTGTGGCTGCGCTTTAATTTGCGGTGCAGCCTGAACGCGACCGCGCAGACGGTGAGGCTGCGGCTGGACCTGAATGGCGGCGGCGGGTCTACCCCGCACATGACGCTCAACGGCGACAATACGGTCATCCACCCAGTGACGATCTTCCATCGGTTCACGGGGGTGGGGCCGGGGCTGAACCAGATTAACCTCGCGTGGTGGACGACGGGCGGGACGGCGACGATCTTCTCGAATACAGCCGACGCCAATTACTGCATTGGCCTGATGATGGTGAGGGAGAGTTAAGCAATGCTCAAGTTTTTCTTGACAGTCGTGTTGATGTTGGTGGCCTTGCTGCTGATTGGCGCTGCCAGCCAGCCGTCGCAGGTCGAAGCGCAGACCGTGTACCCGACGCACCAGATTCCGCCGTGTCCGGCCAGCGACCGCGCGGGTCGTCCGCTGACGGGTGAGGTGGACATGGCGACCGGGCAGCTCCGCTGCATCTATGGGTTGGCGCACGACGAAGGCGAGTGCTTCCCGACCAATGGGCGTCGTGCTGATCTTTACAGCGAGGCTGTACGCGCAGACGGGCGGATTGCCTGCGTTTACGGCGAACCGCAGTAAGGCCGGACTGAGATGGAAGAAGTGGTCGGCGAGATTTCCACCGGCATCCTGACCGCCGACCACATCAACGCGCTGTTTTTTGTCGTGGGGTTGGTGATCTTAGCGACGGTGGTGAAGGACTTCCTGCTTGCCAACGCGGTCAACAACCTGCGGAAGTCGATTGAGAACGGGCTGGGCGGCCAGCGCAAGACGATTGAAAGCGGGTTGGCCAACCAGCGCCAGACGATTGAGACGGGTCTATCAGACCAACGTGAGGACATCCGCGACTCTAACAAGGCAGTCCTCAAGCTGGCTGAGATGATCGACACCCTTTCCAAAAAGTGGGTCGAGACGACCGACAGCCTTGCCGCCCGGTTGAGCAAGTCGATTGAGTCCGGTTTCACGACCACGGTCAGCCGGTTGGGCGCGGTCAACGAGCAGATGCTGGCGCACGAGCGGGACGCGGCCAACCGCGCCGCCCGTCTTGAGGCCAAACTGCGGGAGGCGGTGGATGATGTGACGCGCACGCAGAGCGCTCAGGCGGTGCTGATTGGCGACCGGGTGAGCGAGACGATTGACGCCGCTGCGGGCGGCCTGCGGTCGGCGCTGGCGGCTGAAATCGAGTCGCTGGCACTGCGGCACGACGCCACCGACCAGCGGCTGGAGTCACTTAAGACGCTGTGCGAGACGGCCAGCGGTCTGCTGGCCGAGACGGCGGTGCAGCTGCAAGGGTTGCGCTCCGAGTCGGCGCGGGCCAGCGAGGTACAGCGGGTCAATGTAAGCCTAGAAGATATCATCAGGAGGATGAACGATGTTCAAGCGATGGAGTTGGGGGGCGCTGACGGCGCTCTTGTTCGCGCTGGTGTGGCTGATGGCCTTGCCAGTGGCGTCGGTGATGGCGCAGGAAGCCGGGGAGCCGGACAGCCCGGCCTTCTCGACGAACACGCCGACGGCGGACGAGACGGTCGAGGTGACGGAACCAGTGGAGGCGCTGCCGGTGGTGGAGGAGACGCCAGCGGCGGAAGTGACGCCAAGCCCGGCGGATGAGCTGGCCGAGTTAATCCCGCCGAGCGTGGCCGTCGCGCTGGTCGATGCGGTCTTCGAGCGATTGCAGGGTGATTTTCTGAACAAC
>JALONW010000065.1 GCA_025454725.1 Anaerolineae bacterium | reverse complement strand
CGGGCGCTGGCCTTGAGCAGGTGATGGACGAGATGCAGACGGTGACGCAGGCCGGGCTGTCGGGCGTGCCGTTCTTCATCATTGACGGCAAGCTGTCCCTCAGCGGGGCGCAGCCGCCTCAGGTCTTCCAGCAGGCCATGTCTAAGGCGCTCGAACTGCGTGAGTCATCGCAGGACTAAAGAGAGTGATGAGTGATGAGGTTGTTTGCAAGTAGGCCGGATATGAGAAGCCTACTGTGGAATTGTTTCCCGCGTTAGGGTTCGTTCGGGGGTGAGGTTCGGTGGAAGGCTTACCGACCCGTCAAACCTCATCACGCACCACTCATCACTCACAACTCCATACAACATAGGCCGCCCCAAGCGCGGGGTGGCGATGGCTTTGTGCTGCCCGCCGCCGGGCAGACCCACCCGACAATCCACCCAATAAAAAAACGACCGATAGGAGACAACCCCATGAAAATCGCGCTGTTTGGCGGCTCAGGCCGCACCGGACTCCCGTTCATTCAGCAGGCGCTCGACGACGGTCATCACGTCACGGCGCTGGTGCGTAACCCGGCCAAAATCACCCTCTCACACCCCAACCTGACCCTGATTCAGGGTGACGTGAAGGACGCCGCCGCCGTCGCCAAAACCGTCGCGGGCGTGGAGGTGGTGGTTTCGGCGCTGGGGCAGGTGGCCGGACAGGACAAAGACATTATGACCGTGGCGGCGCGCCACATGGTCGCGGCTATGAAACAACACGGCGTCCGCCGCGTCGTCACGCTGACCGGGGCGGGCGTGCGCGCTCCCGGCGACCGCCCCAAGCCCATCGACCGCATCATGGGCGTGATGCTGCGGACGTTCGCCCGCGACGTGCTGACCGACGCCACCAGCCATGTCGAGACATTTAAGGACAGCGGTTTCGACTGGACGGTTGTGCGCGGCCCGATGTTGACCGAGGGCATATTGACCCGTTCCTACAAAGTCGGGACGATTGGCGACGACCTCGGCATCCGAGTCAGCCGCGCCGATGTCGCCCACCTGATGCTCAAACTGGCGGTCGAGGGTGGCTGGTCCCAGCGGATGCCGGTTATCGGTTGAGTTCGGGGTTGTAGACGTGGGGATTTGCTGGGTTTAGAACCTTTTTCAGTGCATCGGCGTATAAGGGTTAGGCAACCGCAGCACGGCACAAAATACCGGCTCGGAGATGGGGCTAAAAGGTTGACAAATGTTCTGTTTTACGGTTATAATTAGAACATAATAACAACATTTGAGCGCCCACAAATAACCTGCTAAACCTGAACAAAACGACGAGGACGCACACGATGGAACATGAATTCAGCAGCAGCGCAGAATATGGCCTCGAATGGCGGATTATCCTCCCCGACCGGGAGGTGGTCATCCGTCCCCGCCCCATCCCAGCCCCCAGCACGCCGGAATCAGAGCAAGCCACAGTGGCGGGCGATTCCCACCCCCGCCCGGCGGCCAACCGCCCCATCTTACCAAGAATATACGCGAACATGCGCTAGAAGGCTGCCGTCTCCAGCCGCGCACGTTCGTCCCTCCCCAGCCAACCGCCCGGTGACTCCTCCTCCCACCGGGCGGTATTTTTTTGCATAGAGTTGTTGTGCAGGCTACAGCGCCGCCACCCACTCGACGATGCTGGGGATGAGCGTGGTATCCTCGCGGAACAGTCCGACGCCGTGGCCGCGCCCTGACAGGGTAATCACCGTCATCCGGTCCCCGGCCAGCTCCTGAAGCGTCGGCATGTCCTCGGCGGGATAACGGTCACGGTCGGCATAGACTGCTAGCACCTTGATGCTGTCGCCCAGCGCCGCCTCGACCGAGACGCCGAAGTAGGTCAGACCGGGCGAGATGGCGACTGCGCCCCGACACGGGTCAAAGGCCGCGCAGCCGTTAATCGCCAGCGACGACCCCATGCTGCTGCCGACCAGCGCCACCGACTGCACGCCCGGCTGCTGTGACAGCCACGCCGCCCAGCGGGTGGTGTCGTCCTGCGCCTGCGTCCAGTTGATTGCGCCGCGAGTCTGGCCGTAGCCGCGTAAATCGACCGCCAGCACGTTGTACCCGGCGCTATTGAAGGCCAGCGTCAGCGAGTCCCAACTGTGGCGGGTGGTGTAAAGTTGATGGAGCAGCAAAACGGCGGGCGCGTTGGCATGGGGCGCGAAATACGCGCCGCGCAGCGTCAGCCCGTCCGAGGCGACCAGTTCGACCGGGCGCGGGGCGTTGGGGTCGGTAGGCGTAACGGTCGGCGGGGCAATCGGCGGCGGCGCGACTTCCTGCGCCGATACGCCCATCCCCACCAGCACGACTAAGGTCAGCGCCACCAGCGTGCGCCCCATGTTCGTCCTCATCCGATTTGCCCTCCACTGCCCGACGTGGCTGCCCAAATCAGCACGACCACGCCTAAAATGATGCGGTACCACCCAAAAGGGGTGAAGCTGTTACGTGAAATGTAACGCAGTAACCAGCTTACAGCCAAAAACGCAAAAATCGCTGAGACAATCGTCCCAGCCAGCAGCATCACCAGCACATCAGGCGTCAGTTGGTCAAGGCTGGTCAGCAGTTCGATGGCCGACGCGCCGCCCAGCACCGGCAGCGCCAGCAGGAACGAGAACGAGGCCGCCGCTGTCCGACTGAGGCCGACCGACATCCCGCCGAGGATGGTCGCGCCGGAACGTGAGACACCGGGGACGAGCGCGGCAAGCTGGGCCACGCCAATCAGCGCGGCCTGTCGCCATGTGAGCAGCGACGGGTCGGTCAGGGGGTTTTCGGGCTGCGGGCGGCGCTCATACCAGATGAAGATGACACCGCCGACAATCAGCGAAACCGCCACCACGGTCGGGTTGAACAGCGCGGCCTTGAGTTCATCGCGGAACAGCACGCCGATGACGCCCGCCGGGACGCACGCGATAATCACCCACAGCCACAGCCGCCGGACAGCGGGGTCGGTGTGGACGGTGCGCGCTTGGCGCAGCAACTCAGCGCGGTAGTACCACAGCACGGCGAACACCGCGCCGAGCTGGATGAATATCTCGAATAAGCCGCTGATGGACTCTGGGAAGTTGAGCCATTCGGTGGCGAGGATGAGGTGGCCGGTCGATGAGATGGGCAGGAACTCGGTCAAGCCCTCGACCACGCCCAAGATAATGGCTTTCAGCAGGTCTTCCATAGTATGGGTGGTTTCCGTAGTTTGCGCCCGCATAGGGTACAGCGTGGGTGCATTCTGTGCAAGCGGCGGCAACCCCACGTAAAGGATGAGGGCATCAAATTTCTGATAGTGTTGGCGAGGGTGGTGTCAGCGGGCGGGCAAGCCTCGGCTTTACATTAATTTCCCGTCTTGGCAACCCAAACCCAATAGGTCAAACGACCGTTTTCGGTTGTAGGGGCGCAGCGCGCGGCGCCCTCCTACTCCATTTCCCTAAATCTTCTCTTCTGTGGCGTATTTCCGACCCCCCTCTCCTCACTCGTAACTTACGACTCATCACTCCCACGCCCCGCTGCGTGATTGCCCTACGCCCTTGCGCCAACGCCTGACCCCACGGCGGCACTGTGTTACAATGCCGCTGTTTCCGTCAGACCTCAAGTGAGGGCGGGTAAGGCTTATGCGTACCATTCCGGGATGGTTATTCTTTATCGTGGTCGGGGCGTCGGTCGTGGCGACCGTCGCGTGCGCCGTGATTGGCTACGGCGTCGCCCAGCAGGTCGCACTGGACGCCGCCGATGCCGGTATCGACACGGCGATGGTGTCGTTTGACCTGTTCGCACAGCAGCAGCCGACCAGCACGCCTACCGCTACCCCCGCACCGACCAACACCGCCGCGCCGACCAATACGCCGGAGCCGGGCGTCACCTTCACCCCCGCGCCGACCGCGACCATCGACCCGATGGCCGACATCCCAGAGCTGGCCGACCCGTCGCGCCGCACCATCTTGTTGATGGGCATCGACGAGCGCACCGGCTTCACCGATGAGCAGGCTTACCGGTCGGATACGCTGATGCTGGTGCATATCGACCCGATTCAGAAGCGCGTAGGCATCCTGTCCATCCCGCGTGACATGTACGTCTCCATTCCCGGCTTCACGCAGAACCAGCGCATCAACACCGCCAATTACAGCGGCGACCTGAACGATTATCCCGGCGGCGGCGGCCCCGCGCTGGCCGCAGAGACCATTCGCGACACGTTTGGTATCCGCGTGGACAACTACGTCCGCATCAACTTCGACGTGTTCACGGTGCTGGTTGATACCCTCGCGCCCAACGGCATCGAAGTCTGCCCCACGGAGGTCATCGACGACCCCAAATATCCTGACGAGGGCTTTGGGACTCGCGCCATCCGCTTTGAACCGGGCTGCCAGCGCCTCGACGCCGAGCGCCTGCTGCAATATGCGCGCACCCGCGCCACGCAGGGCGGCGACTTTGACCGCGCCCGCCGTCAGCAGGAAGTCCTCAAGGCGGCGCAGGCCGAGTTCCTCAGCCTCGGCGGGATTACTAATTTCATCGGCCAGATTCCGACCGTCTACAGCGCGCTGTCCGACAGCATCCGCACCGACTTGACGCTCGATGAACTGATTGGGCTGGCGCGGCTGGCGGGCGAAATCCCGCAGGAGAACATCACCACCGGCGTCATCGACAACCGTTACGTCACGCTGGCGAAAGACCCGACCGGCGCGGACATCCTCATCCCCAATATCGGAGCGGTGCGCGGCCTGATTCAAGAAATCTTTAACCCACAGCCGCCCAAAACCCTTGCCGAGCTGCGGATTTTGGCCGAGCAAGAAAACGCGACGATTGCGGTCTACAACAGCACCAACATCGGCGGCCTCGCCACCCAAACCCGCGACTGGCTCGCCAGCCAGCAGGTCAACGTCGCCAGTGTCGGCAACATGCCCGTACCCGACGAAGGTCTGCTGCGGATTCGGGATTACACCGGCAAGCGCTGGACGGCGCGCTACCTCGCCGCGCTGATGGGCATCCCAGAAGAGCGCATCGAGGTCGGCTCGGACGGTCTCGTCTCGCAGGATATTCTGGTGGTGGTCGGCACGGACATTCAGCCGCTGCTTGCGCCGCCGACCGCCGCACCCTAAAGCGCGGTCTGTGGCGGGCATACCGTTCACCCGGCGCTCATGATAGAATAGCTGGGTCGGTAATTTCATCTGACCAAAGGACAAACCGTGAACGCGCAGGACTACATCGCTCTCGAAGCCAAGTTTGGAGCCAAAAATTACAAGCCGCTGGACGTGGTACTGGAACGCGGCGAAGGCATCTGGGTTTGGGACGTGGAAGGCCGACGTTACCTCGACTTCCTCAGCGCGTACTCGGCGGTCAACCAAGGCCACGCGCACCCCGTCATCCTCAAGGCCATGATTGACCAAGCCAGCCGCCTCCCGCTGACCAGCCGCGCCTTCCGCAACAACCAATATCCGCTGATGGCGCAGGAACTGTGCGAGCTGACCGGCTATGACAAGATGCTGCCCATGAACAGCGGCGCTGAAGCGGTCGAGACCGCCATCAAGGCCGCCCGCAAGTGGGGCTACAAGGTCAAGGGTGTGGCGGAGGGCGCAGCCGAGATTATCGTGTGCGACGGCAACTTCAGCGGTCGTACCACCACCATCATCAGCTTCTCGCCGGAGCCGCAGTACAAGGACGGCTTTGGCCCCTTTACCCCCGGTTTCGTGACCGTCCCGTTTGGTGACGCAGAAGCGTTCGGCGCGGCCATCACCCCCAACACGGTCGCCTTCTTGGTTGAGCCGATTCAGGGTGAAGGCGGCGTCATCGTCCCCGAACTGGGCTACCTCAAGCGCGTGCGTGAGCTGTGCGACCAACACAACGTCCTGCTGATTGCTGACGAAGTGCAGTCGGGTTTGGGCCGCACCGGTAAGTTGTTCGCCGCACAGCACGAAGGCGTCCGTGCCGACATTGTCACCATCGGTAAGGCGCTGTCGGGCGGCTTCTACCCGGTCAGCGCGATGCTGGCCGATGAGGCTGTCATGGGCGTGTTCAAGCCCGGCGACCACGGCAGCACATTCGGCGGGAACCCGCTGGCCGCCGCCGTCGCCCGCGCTGCGCTCAAGGTGCTGGTCGAAGAAAACATGATTGAGAACGCCCAAGAGCAGGGTGAGTACCTGATGGGCCGCCTGCGCCGCATCGAGTCGCCGCATGTCAAGGAAGTCCGTGGCCGCGGCCTGCTCATCGGCGTCGAGCTGCACGCTGAGGCGGGTGGTGCGCGCCGCTTCTGCGAGGCACTCAAGGAAGAGGGTCTGCTGTGCAAGGAGACGCACGATAACGTCATCCGCTTTGCGCCGCCCCTCACCATCCAGAAGCCCGACATCGACTGGGCGCTGGAGCGCGTCGAGAAGGTCTTGATGATGCCCTAACCGGCAGAGTCAAAAAAACGGTTAAACCTCAGCGCGTGCGGGGACGACAGTTCCCTGCACGCGCTGTTTGTTTACGGTGTTAAAAAGTTACATAAAGACAAAATCCTAACAATTAACAAAACCTGTAGCCGCAAATGGCTCTTATAGGTATACTTCAAGATAGATTCAAACCTTATTGAATACACCCCCTCATCCGGTAAGTTATCACCACTACAGCGGCGGGAAGGATGGCTGGACGTGAGTCGATTTCCAGATAAGTACGTCATCGGCCTAACAGGCAATATTGCGGTTGGTAAGAGCTTGGTGCGCCAGATGGGCCAGCACCTCGGCGCGTACCCCATTGACGCCGATGCGTTGGTGCATCAGGCGATGGCTCCCGGTGCGCCAGCCTACAAACCCATTGTCGATATGTTCGGCCAGTTCATCTTGAACCCGGACAAGTCAATTAACCGGACGGTGCTGGGTCAGATTGTGTTCGGCAACCCGGTCGCGCTCCAGCGCCTCGAATCGGTCACACACCCAGTCGTGCGGCAGGCCATCAGCGCCTTGATTCAACGCGCCAAGCAGAAGGTCATCATCGTTGAGGCCATTAAGCTGCTAGAAGGCGAACTCATCAACGTGGTGGACGAGGTATGGGTCGTCAACGCGAAAGCCGAGACCCAGTACCGCCGCTTGTTGAGCAAGCGCGGCATGACCCCTGACGAGGCCAAGAAGCGCATCCTCGCCCAGAATGCGCAGACCGACAAGCTCAAGCAGGCCAATGTTGTCATCGAAAACGACGGCGATGTCGAGCAGACGTGGAAACAGGTTCAGGTGGCGTGGAACAACATCGTCAACCGCTTCCTGAACAAGGTCAGCACCCAGTCGATGCCGGTGGTGGCCGTCACCCACACGTCGGACACCTCACAGGTGGTCAAGCAGGGGCCGCCGCCGCCCAGCGCGCCCAACGCTCCGGCTGCGCCCGCCGCCCAACCCGTCCAACAAGCTCCGACCATGGCGGCTGCCGCTGCCGCGCCTGCGCCGTCCACAACGGTGGCTCCCACTGCGCCGGTCGGTCAGCCCGCCGCATCCCACAACGTCCACGTCCGCCGTGGGATGCCCGGTAATGCCGAGAAAATCGCCGCGTTCATCACCGCCCACGCGGGGCGCAACACCACCCGCATGGACATCATGCTGTCGTTCGGCCAAAAGAGCTACCTGATTGCACAGGACAGCGATGAACAGATTGTCGGGCTGATGGGCTGGCAGGTCGAGAACCTGATTACCCGCTGCGACGAGCTGGTGATGCGCCCCGGCGCGCCCATCAAGGCGGTGGTCGATTCGTTCATCGCCAGCGTCGAGGAATTCTCGCGGGAACTGGAGAGCGAGGTGTGCTACATCTTCCTCCCGCTGTCTACCACCCGTGACATCGCCGAGGCGTTCAAGGCCAACAGCTATATGCCGGTCGCCATCAACCAGATTGAGGTCTTGGCGTGGCGTGAGGCGGTCATGGATGCCACCAACAACGGCCTCGCCATCCTAGAGAAGCGCCTGCGTAAGGACCGCATCCTGACGCCCATCTAAGGTGTAGTCGTTGGCTTGCGACAATCCATCAGTCCTCCAACCCCCTCTCCGTATCGAGAGGGGGTTATGTTAAACTGGTCGATAGCGCAGACAGCAGATGTGTATTTTAATAAATCAATACGGACATTCGGGTTATTCCATCGCGGACGCCCCATTGGGCATCCCTACAGCCCGACCCGATGGGTAGGGACGCGCAACGGCGCATCCGTCATCCGAAATTCGTATTGTTTGCAAAACCGCACAAGGACGCAGCCCGCTGCGCCCCTACAGGTCGCCTCCCTCTCATCACCCATCACTCGCCCCTCATCACTGAGTTTTAAGGAGTACCCCATGCAATTTCTCTCCAAAATCCCCGGCGCGGGCTGGGCGCAGCGCCACCCCCGTCTCGCGGCGTGGTTCGTGCTGTCGTTGGGTATGGTCGTGCTGCTGGTCATCGAGGCCGCCGATGTCGGTCTGCTGCCCACCCAGTGGATTGCGCTGGTGGTGGCGACCATTTTAGTGGCCGGGCTGTGTATCTGGATTGTGAGCTGGGAAGACCCAACCAGCGATACACAGGACGAGGGCTAAACTCACATGATGACTCCGACTGCCGAAACCACCCACATTGACCTGAACGCGATGGGCAAACGGGCGAAGGCCGCCTCGGTCGCCATCGCACGCGCCACCACTAATCAAAAAAACGCGCTGCTGCTGGCGCTGGCCGACTCGCTCGAAACGCACACGCCCGCCATTCTAGAGGCCAACCGCGTTGACCTCGATGAGGGGCGCGCCAACGGCCTCGGTGAGGCGCTGCTCGACCGACTTGACCTGCTCAAGCGGCTGGCGGGCATTATCGCGGACGTGCGCTATGTCGCCACGCTCCCCGACCCGGTCGGCAAGTCTTTTGATGAGCGCACGCTGCCCAACGGCCTGCGCGTCAGCCGCCGCCGTATCCCGCTGGGCGTGCTGGGCGTCATTTACGAGGCGCGCCCCAACGTCACGGTCGAGGTCGCGTCATTGGCGCTCAAGACCGGTAACGCGGTCATCTTGCGCGGCGGCAAAGAGACGCTCCGCACCAATGTGGCGCTGGTGACCGCCATCCAAGAAGCGCTGGCCGCCCACCACATCCCCGCCGACGCGGTGCAGCTCATCGCCAGCACCGACCGCGCCTATGTCGCGCAGATGCTGAAGCTCGACCAGTACATCGATGTGATTATCCCTCGCGGCGGGGCGAGTCTGCATCAGCTCTGCAAGGAAAACAGCACGATTCCGGTCATCACCGGCGGGGTTGGCATCTGTCACTTCTTTGTGGACGTGAGCGCCAAACAAGAGGCGTCGCTCAACATCATCCACAACGCCAAGACCAGCCGCCCGTCGGTCTGCAATACGCTGGATACGCTGCTCATCCACCGCGATATCGCCGCCGAATTTTTGCCCAAGGTCGTCCAGCACCTCCGCCCGGCAGGGGTCACCTTTAAGGCCGATGAATCGGCGCTGCAAATCGTCGGCGCAGCGGACGACATCACCCCAGCGGCTGCTGATGACTTCGATACCGAGTGGATGGCGCTGGTGTTGGGTCTCAAGGTTGTTGACTCGATGGACGAGGCGATTGACCATATCCGCGCCCACAGCCTTGACCACAGCGACGGCATTTTGACCGAGGACACGGCCAACGCCGAGCGCTTCCTGAATGAGGTCATGTCGTCGGCGGTGTTCTGGAACGCCAGCACTCGCTTTAACGACGGCGGCGCGCTGGGCTTGGGCGCAGAAGTCGCGGTCAGCACCCAGAAACTGCACGCCCGTGGCCCGATGGGTCTGGAAGAACTAACCACCTACAAATGGGTCGTCATCGGCGACGGCCAGATTCGCGGTTAGGGTTAGAACCACCCAATGCTCTCTTCCCTGTCCGTCGTCATTCCAGTCTATAACGGCGCACTGAGCATCGGTGCGCTGGTCGAACAGCTCCACGTCACCCTACCCGCGCTGGCCGACCGTTTCGAGGTCATCCTCGTCGAGGACGACGGCAAGGACAACAGTTGGACGGTGATTACCGGGCTGGCGGCGCAGTACCCCGCCACCCTGCGCGCCTTCAAGATGTCGCGCAACTATGGCCAGCATAACGCGCTGTTGTGCGGGCTGCGCGCCGCCACGGGCGAAATCATCATCACGATGGACGATGACCTTCAGCACCCGCCCGACCAGATTGCGCCGCTGTTGGAAAAACTCGCCGCGGGGTTTGATGTGGTCTACGGGAAGCCGCAGAACGAACGCCACGGCCTATTCCGCGACATGGCCTCACAGGTCACCAAGTGGGTGCTTCAAAACGGGATGGGCGCAGAGACAGCAGGTAGCATCAGCGCCTTTCGCGCTTTGCGCCGCCACGTCGTGCAGGCGTTCGCCCACTACAGCGGCCCGACCGTCAACCTTGATGTGCTGCTGACGTGGGGGACGAGCCGCTTTGCCGCCATCCCCGTGAGGCATGAGGCGCGCACGCTGGGCGTCTCCAATTACACGTTCGGCAAGCTGGTCAATCACACGCTGAACATGGTGACCGGCTTCAGCACCATGCCGCTGCGGATTGCCAGCCTGCTGGGGTTCGTGATGACGGTGTTTGGCTTCCTCGTGCTGGTCTACGTCATCGGGCGCTACTTCATCGAGGGCGGCAGCGTGCCGGGTTTCCCGTTCCTCGCCTCAGTGATTGCCATCTTCAGCGGCGCGCAGATGTTCATGATTGGCATCATCGGTGAATATCTGGCGCGCATGTACTTCCGCAGCATGGCGCGCCCGACCTACGTCGTTCGCGAGTCGCTGGGCGCGCCGGACATGGGGGATGGAAATGGACAGTAATTCGCCTCATATTACCCTCGCCCAGTGGGACACCGACTTCTTTGGCCTGAGAATCGCCCGCATCGCGCAGGACACCCTCAGCCATGACCACGCGCTGCGCGCCGACACATGGTGCCGCGAAAACGACATCCGGCTGTGTGTGCTGCTGGCTGACCCCGACCACATGCCGACCGCCCATGTCGCAGCGCTGCACGGTTTCCACATGATGGATTTTCGCGTCACACTCGACCGTGACCTGTCCGCGCCCATCGTGCCGCCGCGCCGAACCGTGCGCGCCTTCCAGCCATCCGATTTGCCGACGCTGGAACGCATCGCCCGCGCCAGCTACACCGATTCGCGCTTTATGATTGACCCGTGGTTCCCGGCCAAAGCGCGCTCGGACGAGATGTACGCGCTGTGGGTGCGCCGCCGGTGCGGCGACGTGACCGCGCCATCATCGTTTGCGCCCGCTGACCATGTGGTAGTAGCTGATTCTGACGACGGTCAACCAGCGGGCTTTGTGACGTGTGTTTTACGGCCATCCCCCGACGACGGCGCGCCGCTGGGCATGGTCGATTTGGTGGCGGTCGATGCACAGGCGCGGGGACAGGGCATCGGCGAGGCGATGGTGCTGGCGGCGCTGGCATGGTTCCGGTCACAGGGCTGCCAACATGCCGAGGTCGTGACTCAGGGACGGAACGTGCGCGCCCAGCGCACCTACCAGCGCTGCGGTTTCCTCACCCGCCGGGCGCAAACATGGTACCACCGCTGGTACGGGCTGGCCGATTAGTCGGCGGCTACCGGTAGCGCTCCGGCATCGGCTCGGCCTCGACACGCACGACCTCAAACCCAGCGGATTGGTAAGTGTGCAGCGCGTAGGGGCCGTCGAGGTTGCAGGTGTGAAGATGGACATACGACGCGCCCATGTCCCATGCGCGCCGGACGCCTTCGTACAACAGGTATTTGCCCAGCCCACGCCCCTGATAGGCCGGTCGCAGCCCAAAATATGCCACCTCAACGCTGCCGTCGTCAACGCGCACCAGTTCGATATACCCGGCGGGCGCGCCGCCATCGTACAGCACCCAAACCTCGGCCTGTGCCAGCTCTGCCGCGAGGTCTTCGGGCGGCATCAGCAGGCGGTCACGCCAGCGCAGCGCCTCCCCAACCGACCGGTACAGGAACAGATAAAACTCAACATCGATGGTGGTCAACTGCCGCAGGGTGAGGTCCCCGTTGGGCTTGGGAACGGGGCGCAGTCGGTCGGGCGACTGCATGGCAAGGTGTGTGGTAATCAATCGGTCAGGGACGGTCATGGCAGGCGCTGGCCTCCGTTGTGGTTTCTCAATTGGACATCAGGCGCGGGGCGGGGTATTGTTATGGGGTGAGGGGTGTTTACCCATTATCTGACAATTTTCTAGGCGTCGGTTCCATTTTACCGGACGCGCAGGGCAAAGGGGCGGGGCTTATGCGGGCTTTGGGCCGGTTCTTATGGCGATTCATGGTCATTTTTTCGTTCATCGTCAATATCGTGCTGCTGGTGGTGGTGGCCGTGCTGCTGGTGACACTGTTCGACATCAAGCGCAACATCGCCCAGCCGCTGGTCGGCGGTCTGTACAGCGCGTTCGTCGGCCTTGAAAACGCCACCATCGACTGGACGATTCCGGTGCGGGCAGACGTACCGGTGAACCTTGACATCCCGCTGCAACAGAACACCATCGTCACGCTGACCGAGGCCGTCCCGCTGACTGTGGTCGCGCAGATTAACGCGCCCGCCCTCAGCTTGAGCAACGCCCGCGTCCAGCTTGAGCTGCCGGTGGGCTTACAGCTCCCGGTCTCGCTGGACCTAAACGTACAGGTCGCCGACACGCTGCCGGTCTCGCTGGACGTGCGCGCTGTCATCCCGTTGGAGGAGACGCAGCTCTACGACGTGGCCGAGAGCCTGCAACTGCTGTTCGAGCCGCTGGCGGTCGGGCTGTATAACCTGCCGGAAGACTGGCCGGGCGCGTTCGAGCTGGTCGGGGACGTGCTGTCTGGTGAGGCTAATCTCTTGGCCGAAAACGAGTTCAGCGCACAGCCGTGGCCGGGCTTCAGCCGGTCGGCGGGCTACAATTACCCGCTGGAACTGATGACCGCGCCCATCCCGCCGAACAACCTGCCGGTCTATACGGGCATCGTCCCGCTGGGTGGTATCCCGGCGCTGGACGCGCAAATCAGGCCGGAACTGTACGATGCCGATGGCAACCCCATCACCGTCAACGCGCAGGCACAGGCCGCCTCCAACGTCCCGGCCAGTTTCTACGACGGCACATACCCCGATTACCGCCGCGCC
>JALONW010000413.1 GCA_025454725.1 Anaerolineae bacterium | reverse complement strand
CGCCGCGAAAATATCATCGAAGGTTGGTTCAGCTTCTTGGGCGTGGACCGACAGCGCGCACATCAATAAAAGACAAAAGCCCAGCCGTTTCATGTTTCCCTCGCTTCATTAGAGAAATGAACATGAGACTCCACCCTATTTATCCCCTCTGACCACTTCACACCCTCCCTACTGCATGAAATACCGGTCGCTGCCCCCGCGACGCTGGTGCGGCGCTTTGATGATGTACTCGAAACCGTTCATCTCAATCACGTCCACCGTGTCGTAAGCGCGGGCAATCGCCAGCAGCACGCGGGTCGGGTAGAACTGAGCGCGCAGGATGACGTAACCGAACTCCTGCCGGTCAATCTGCGCGATGAGCTGAGAACCGTCGTACTGCCCACGCAGCCAGATGTTGAGGAGCTGAGTCGGGTTGCTGACCACATCCCGCCCGGCGCGGAAGCTGAAGCCCGCCTCCTCGGACAGCACCGGCTTTTCGGACTGGCGGATGTAGTCCGCGATGCGCTCGGCGTTGATGTGGTCTTGCTCGGTCACGAAATGGCCGATGTCCGAATAGCCGCCAGCGATGCGCCCCGCTGAGTCATAAAACCCGTTCAGCGCGTTGGGGGTAATTCCCCACCACGCCGCCAGCGGCTCGAACACCGGCCCAGTGGTCGGCATCTTGAGGACGGCGCGCCCGTAACCGATGTATAACAGCGGCACGATAATCAGCGCGGCGCGCACGATAATCGGCGCAAGTGGCTTAAACGCTCTGAATAGACCGCTGAGATAATTCCCCGGCGGAAAGACAAACGACCCCGTCAACCATCGGCTGAAGAAAATACCACTCAGCAGCGACAGACCAGCCACCGACGTGGCGAAGTAGCTGTCGCCGCCGCCCCACGTCCCCGACGAAACCCCGCCCAGCAGCAGTGTCACGCCAAACCAGACGGTGTATAGCGACAGTCGGTCGAAATACAGCTCATACAAACACAGCAGCGCAGCGGGGACAATTAAAAATCCGTGCAGGCCGTACCACAGCCGAAATAACCCCTCGACCTGCGGCCAAAAAATCGTGTTGACGTTGGCGGCGATGGCCTGCCGCCACCACTCCCCGCCGGTCGTGACGTACAGCAGCGCGAAGATTCCCCCGCCGACCAGCGCGAACAAGCTCCCCCACGCGATGGCGCGGCGCGGATTGCGGAGGAACAGCCAGCCCAGTGCAGCAATGGCGCTGTAGGCCGCCAACTGCTTGGTGTAGCCTGCCAGAATCAGCATCCCAAAGCCTATGAGGAACAGCCGTCGTTTTCGCCATGTCTGGAACACCATCGCTTCGGCCTGCGTCAAAATGACGACGGCCAGCGTCTCAAACATGACCATGCTCATGTGCTGGCGCAGTAATGGCCCCTGCCGGTAGGTGATGTTCGACGCGAGGAAGGCCAACCCTGCCAGCACCGCAATCGTCAGGTTGCCGCGCTCGCTGCGCAGCACCCCGTCACGCCAGACCGCATAGCCGATGGCGTAGGCGGTAATCAGCGTGCCGAGGAAACCCAGCAATCGCCCGTACCAATATTCGGGGCCGAACAACCACGCAAACGGCACGGCAATGAGGTGAAATACCGGCGGGTAGTTGCTGGCGTAATACGGGTACGGCTCAAGGTCGCGGTACGGGGACTCGAACTGACTGAACAAAATGGTGTCATACAGCTCGAAGCCCTCGCCTTGGTCGTAGTCGAAGGGGAAGGCCATCAGATTGGCGGTATAGGAGAGATAAACCGCCAGATGAAAAATCATCACCACCAACGCCGCGACAAGCAAAACGCGGTGGGTGACAGTCAGGGCGCGTGGGGGCGGGTTATTGAGCGCGGCCACCTTACGCCTCCGCCCTGCCCAATGGGATGAGCGTCAGGCCGACCAGCGCCGCTGCGCCCAATACCACCATCGCGGCGCGCTGCGCGGGGCCAATCTCGTCGGTATCGCGGATGAGGTCATAGCCCAGCAGCGCCGCAATTCCCAGCACGCCGCCCACCACCAACACCGTCCCCAGCAGGCGTTTGCTAAAGGTAAAGTCTAGTGAGAAAAATGTTTTGAACACGGGAATCCTTTTTTAGGAGGGATGAGTTAAGAGTGATGCGTGATGAGAATAATTTAGCGCGTTTTATTCATTCAATCGGGAGGAAAACAGAGGACAGAATATAGCAGCATAGGATGATTTATGGGGTGAGGTTGGCGGAACAACCCGCATCTTTGGCACCTCATCACTCATCACTTTTATCATTCCCCACGCTCTTTCAACTTGCGGTCCAGCTCGCGCAGTTTGCCGCCCGTCTCGTACCAGCTTACATCGCTGAGACCGAGTTTGTGACGGATAAAATCATCGGTCTGACCGGCGCGCAAATCGCGCAAACCAGATGTCCAGCGCGAAATCTCGAATGACAGTTTAAATGGCAAACCCGCCCGCTCCCCAATGTCACTGAGGACATATTCCAAATTGCGCGCCGTACAATCGAACAGCACGTCTTTCGGTTCGTACTGGTCCACGTAAGCATCGTACAACGGCAGCCAGTTGGCCGCGAGGTCGATATTGCGCTCCTTAAACACCTCGCGCACCTTGTAGCGGACGTGCAGCACCGGCGCACGCCGGTCCTCGGTGATGATGCTGGCAGGCGTGAGCGCCATGGTCTCGTTTTTCTTGATGCCGGTATCCAGCAGCAGGCGCAGCAGCATTTCCGGGCGGCTGTCCGGGTCTTGGCCGCGCTTGTACTTAAACGTGCGGGCGGCGGTGATACACTCGCGCATCTGGGCCGGCGACAGCACGTCAGACAGCGGCGCGGGGCCGCTGCGCTGCACCAACCCGGCGGCGGGGTCGCCGCGCAGCGCGCCGATTTCGCGCAGCCATTTGAAGAACGCTTTGACGGTCGTCATGCGGCGGGCGTAGGTCTTACGGCTGCACGACACGTCGCGCTCGTTTTCCATCCAGTTGAAGAAACCCTCTAAATCGGTCTGACCGATGTCCCCGATGGGCGTGCGCGCGCCTTGATAATCGGTCAGCAGGTCAAGGTCAGCCGAAAACGCCGCAACCGTGTGGTCAGATTTTCCGTCGGCGGCGAGGTGATTGGCGAACAGCTCGAAGGTCGCCTTGAGCGGCGTGGTGGTGGTGATGTCGGCGGGCGTGGCGGGCGTCTGGCTGAACAGCGGGAGCTGACGGTTAGAGCGCGGGGGCTGAGTCATGAGGTTTAGCGTGCCTGTAGGTAATCTGAGGAACGGTGCTTGCCGTCAGCCAGCGACTCGGCCTCTGCCCATTCACCGTCGGTCAGCGTGCCGGGGACGAGTTCGACGCCGAACACCGCCGCAAAGCCGTCGCGCACGGCGGCGGCGGCTTCGTCCCACGACACCACCCGTCCCAGCGCCGACTCAAGGGTTAGGGCGCGGGACAGGACGGTCTCGCGGGCGGCCTCGCGGGCGGCCTCGTCGGTGTAGGTCAGCGAGTCGCAGATGCGGGTCAAATCGCCAGTCAGCGGGAGCGTACCGTGCTGCAATAGGCCGGACTTGCGGCGCAATTGCGCGCTCCCGACCAATTTCTTGTTATCCACCGTGATTTCATAATGGGAGGGGACTTCAAAGCATACCGCGCCGGG
>JALONW010000412.1 GCA_025454725.1 Anaerolineae bacterium | reverse complement strand
GGGATGCCGCCGATGGGCGGGTTCGGTATGGGCATTGACCGCCTCGCCATTCTGCTGACCGACCAGCACAGCATCCGTGATGTGCTGCTGTTCCCCCACATGCGTGACGAATAGGCGCACGCCTGAGTCTGGTCTGCCACAGCGGATGCTCCAAGTCGGGGCGTCCGCTTTTTTTGTCACCCAACAATAAGCAAAACCTGTGGCAACCCGCCCTATGGATGTGCTACGCTCATCCATGATTTATCTTTGCTGGCTGTTAAGGGGAAAATCACCATGCGCGTTTTGTCCCGTCCGTTTATCGTTACCACATTCCTCATCTTAATGATGGGGGTCTTAGGCGGCAGCATTACCGCGCAGGAAGGTCACGGTCACGGGGGTGGAGAGCCGCGCCCAGAACTCGACCGACCCAGCCCCATCGAACTCAACCCGGACCTCGGCAGTGAAGTCGGACCGGTGTACCAAGCCTTCCTCAGCCCACACCAGCAGGGCGGCGAGGAAGAAGATACCCCGATGCTCATCCCACAGCAGTTCCGTTCGACCACACCGTCTGTCCCCCGTGCCGAGCGCCCCTCACGCGGCCACGCGGTGATTGAGTTCACCAACGACTTCAGCCGCGCCTACGTCCACCTCGCTATCGCTGAGGTGGCGCTGGACGACATCATCATGCTGCACCTGCACTGTGGCCGCCCCGGTCAGCTTGGGCCGATTATTGTCGATTTCAGCGTGGCAGGCGACGTGAAGGAATACCTGTCCGATGGGATGTTCAGCGTGGAGATTACCAATAGCGACCTTGAAGCCGTGGTCGATTCCAGCGATGGGTTGATTGGTGCGTTTACGGCGGGCTGCCCGATTGTGCCGGACTTCCCGTCTGAGCGTGTTGAGACCATCAGCGGGCTGGAATATGTGGCGCGGCAGGGTGAGCTGTATTTCAACCTGCACACCACCAGCCAGACTTACTTCGGTGACATCCGTGGGCGCTTCCTGCCCGTTCAGCCGTAAAAATGCTCGAACCGACCAGCGTCGCCATCCTCGCCGGGGGGCAGTCGCTCCGGATGGGGACAGATAAGGCGCTGGTCAACCTCGCTGGGCGTCCGCTGCTGCAACACGTCATCGACCGGGTTGGGACGCTAGGCGTCTCCATCCGTCTCATCTCGCACCACACCGACCATGCCGTGTTTGGCTTGCCAATGGTGGCGGATATGCGCCCCGGCGTAGGGCCATTGGGCGGGGTGTTCACCGCCCTGACCACGGCGGGTGCAGGCTGGGTACTGGTCGTAGCTTGTGATATGCCTACCCTGAACGCGGACCTGTTGGCGCATCTGCTGGCGGTCGCCCAAGATTCACTCGACCATGCGGCGGTTGTCCCCCGCTGGGGCGGGCGCGCTCAACCCCTCCATGCGGTGTATCATGTGCGGGCGCTGCCGACCCTCACCGCCCAGCTCGACTCTGGGGTGCTGGCCATGGGCGCGCTGCTCGACCATCTGCCGGTGCGCTGTATAGACGAAACTGAGGTCGCCCGGTTCGACCCGGCGGGCGCGTCGTTCGCCAACCTCAATACGCTCGCGGATGTGGCTGGATGGGGCTAACGCCGTTTGGTGTCGGCCAGCCACGTATCGAAGAAATGGGCGATGTGGCGCAGTGCCATCAGTGACCCGACCGATTCGGCGGGTGTGGGGTCTTCCGGCCAGAGGTCGTGATGCAGGCCGGGCAGCTCGACCACCCGGTTATCCCCGTTTAGCTCGGCGCGCAGTGCGTCAATGACCTCTGGCGCAATCAACGGGTCTGATTCGCCATACAGCGCAAGAATCGGCGCGCTGCCGTCGTCCAGTTTGCCCAGCCAGCGCTGCGGGAAGCCCGAACACGCCACCACCGCCTGCACGTTGGCGCGCATGGCCGCCGCCTTAAACGCGAATCCGCCGCCTAGCCCGACCCCCACCACGCCAACCTTTTGGCCAGTGCTGTGGTTCTTACGCAGCACATCCATCGTCTCGACCATGCGCTTATAGGCGCGTGCCTCGTCAAATTGGCGCATCAAGGCTTGGGCGTCCTGCGGGGTGCTGGCCGTCTGCCCGTCGAACAGGTCGGGAGCGACCACCACAAACCCGGCCTGCCCCAGTTGGTCGGTCAGCAGGCGGATGTTGGCGTTAAGCCCCCACCAGTCATGCATCAGGACGACGCCGGGGAAGTGCTTACCGAGCATGGGGCGGGCGCTGAACGCCCCGAAATCGTCGCCAGAATCACCGACAATCCGCAGGAATCCGCTGCGGATGTGGTACTGGATATAAGGGGGTGGGAGGGGCGTTGGGTTCATCATCATGCGCCGATTATACCCCAGCGCTGGGGGGAATGTCACAAGGGCGGCGCTGGGTTGTGATACAATTGTAACGACAGGTTGGGGTTGCCCAGCCCATTTTCGCTTAGAACACCCAGTGATGGAACGCCTATGGACTCGCTTGAACTCGCCCGCAAGATTGCGGAGCTTCTAGAAGACAAAAAAGCCGAGGATATCCTCGTCCTCGACCTGCGCCCGGAACAGGTCATCGCAGACTTTTTCGTGATTGCCACCGGCAACAGTGACCGTCAGCTCAAAGCCTTGGCCGATTGGGTCAAGACCGAGCTGAAGCAGAAAGACTCAGTTGCACCCCACAGCGTTGAGGGCGGCTCTGCCGAATCGGGTTGGGTGCTGATGGACTACAGCGTCGTGATGGTCCACCTGTTCCTTGAGGAACGCCGCCAGTACTTCGACCTCGAAGGGCTGTGGCGCTCCGAGAGTAAGGTCGTCCTCAGCATCAAGTAGGGGAACCTCACCCCCCCAGCCCCCTCTCCCTGCGCTTTAGCCGCTGAAGACTGAGAGGGGGAACTGCTCATCTCCCGCACCAGAACCCTCTCCTAGGGAGAGGGGCAGGGGTGAGTTTTGGACACCACGACCGAATAAAGTCCACATTGAGTGTGCCTTATTTCTTATTTCCAGCCGTTATACCTTATCACTCACAACTCCTAACTCATCACTATATATAAACGGAGGGTTTAACCGATGTTCGAGACCTACACCATCCCCCAAGACCTGCACGAGGCCGAGTCGATGGTCAAGTCGCTGGAGGTCTACCTCAAGCAGGATCAGCTTTATGGCAGCGTCGGCGGTGGATTTTTCACCAGCGGTCGGATGCCCGCGCTGACGGTCGGCTCGCTGGTGATGCGCTTGCGCCGCCTGCATCTATTCACCCCACGCCTCGACGACAAACAGGTCGCCAAGCTGGGTGAGATTTCGGTGCTGCACGAGGCCGTCCGCCGCGAGTGGCGTCACCACTATGAGGAAAAACTTAAGCGCGAGGTCAAGAGCCGCCTCGACGCCATGCGCCCCTTCTTTGAGGAGGCCAAAGACACTCAACAGGCCAGCAAAATCTATGGGCCAGAGGTGCTGCGCCGCACCATCAGCGAAGAATGTTTCATCGCGCTGGAAGACCTCAACGTCGATACCAGCGAGATGCGCGCCCTTGCCCGCGCCATCGACAGCCGCCTGCGCTCGTATGTCACCGCGACCGGCAAATTCTACTGGGATGACCAACTGATGGACGCTTACCCGCAGCCCAAGTTCTGGTGGCTGTACAGCGCTCCGCCC
>JALONW010000411.1 GCA_025454725.1 Anaerolineae bacterium | reverse complement strand
GGTCGTTGGCGGTCTCGATGCCGACAGCCTTGAGTAGGTTGACGGTGCGCTTGTCGAGGCCGAGGTCGGTCATGGTTGGGTTGGTCGGGGCGTTCTTGGCTTCTTCACGCGCCTGACGGCCAGCCGCGATGTTGCTGCGCTGCTGAAGCTTCTTCATGAAGCGGTCAACCTGACCCTCGGTGTCCACGATGCGCTGTTCGCCGGTGTAGAACGGGTGGCAGGCCGAGCAGATGTCGGTACGGATTTCGGGGATGGTCGCGCCGGTCTTCCATGTGTTGCCGCAGGCGCAAACGACGTTGGCCTCAGCAAACCACTTGGGGTGGATATTCGCCTTCATTGGGGACTCCTATGAGGTATGGTACGGCCCCATGAAGGTGGGGTAGCGTACCAGAAAAATGGGAAAAACCGGACTGAGGGAGCGTATCCCTACAGCCCGGTAGGGGTATAGCCGGGGTTAGGACTAGTCCGCTGCCAATTCGGTGTCAGGGTAAATGGGCAGGGTCTTGTTGGGGTTTTCGGCGCGGACGCTGATTTGCTTCTGCTCGCCACGGTTACGCATCCGGTCGAAGTAAACATAACCTTCAACGGTTGCGAAAATGGTGTGGTCCTTGCCGATGCCCACACCCTCACCGGGGTGGAACTTGGTGCCGCGCTGGCGGACGATGATGCAGCCGGGGATGACGAACTCGCCACCGAACGACTTTACGCCGAGGCGCTGTGCATTCGAGTCGCGCCCGTTCCGGGTAGAGCCGCCGCCTTTTTTGTGAGCCATGGTTGAGTCTCCTCTAAAAAATTTCGGTTGGACGGGTTGATTAAGCGATGATTTCGTCGATACGCAGGCGCGTATAGTACTGGCGGTGGCCGGTACGACGACGATAATTGGTGCGCTGGCGGTAGCGGAAAACAATCACCTTGTCACCGCGCAGCTGCTTGGTGACCGTGACCTTGACCGATGCGCCCTCAACGAGGGGGGAGCCGATGACGGTGCTGGCACCGTTGCCGACCAACAGCACTTCGTTGATGACGAAGCTCTCATTTTCCTCGTAGGGCAGGCGCTCGACATCGAACTCTTGCCCGACTTCGGCGCGGTACTGGCGACCGCCCGACCGGATAATAGCGTACATCTGGGATTGCTCCAATCTTCGCTTGTTTCCACTGCTGTACTGTTGACGCTCTTAGGAGTCAGGCACGCGGGGAAGACGGCGTATGGTCAAAAACGCCCCCACCGAGTGGGGACGCAACTAGACATTTATATCACGGCGGGGCGGGTGGGTCAATGCCCGCCTAGAGCTTGTCGAGGATGCGCTTACGGGCGTCGTCGTATTCTTCTTTGTTGATGAGACCTTCCTCGTAGGACTGTTCGAGGGCGCGCAGGGTCTCGACGAGGCTTTCGCCCGTGGGTGATGGAGGATTAGCTGGATTGCCACGCGGGATGCGCCCATCATAGTCGATATTGATGGGCTGCGCTCCTGAGAGACTGATTGAGAGGTCTTTTACTTTTTGAGTGGTGGCACGCCCAGCGCTGAAGATAATAAGGCCGATGCCTGCCAGCAGACCGAGCGTGAACAGACCGCCGCCGACCAAACTTTGTGTCAGGCTCACATCTTCGATGACATTATCGGGTTTCTGGCAGCCCGCGCCGAGCGTGAAAGTGGTCTCGCCGGGGCGGTAAGAGTAGCTTTGGGAGCTGTTCACATAAGCGTCTGGTTCGCCGCAGAAAATGTTACCCATCAGCCCGTTCAAGGTCTCGTTGTCGGTGACGACCGAGGGTAAAACGATGAACAGAATCATCGCTATGACCGCAAGAACAATGCTAAAACACCCACATCCCATGCCGAGCCGCATAAAAAATACCCCCACCGCTGCTGATGTTGCTTAAGTTAACGGTGAGGGTAGCACAGGTTGGGTTTTGGCGCGGGGTGTTAGGTGATGAACATTGAATCGCCGAACGAGAAGAAACGAAACTTCTCTTGTTTGGCGCGTTCGTAGGCCGCTAGGACAAATTCGCGCCCGGCAAGGCTGGAAATCATCATCAGTAGGGTGGATTTTGGCAGATGGAAGTTGGTAATCATCGCGTCTACAGCGCGCCATGTATAGCCGGGGTAGATGTAGAGGCGGGTGTCAGCGTGGAAGGCCGCGACTGGACGCCACGGACATAAGTCCAGCGGTTGGTTTGGGTTCATCGGGTCACCGCCCGCGCTGACCAGTGCGGCTGTCTCCAGCGTGCGGGCGCTGGTCGTCCCAACAGCGATGATGCGCCCACCGGCCAGCTTGGCCCGGTTGATGATTTCGGCATCTTGAGTGGTCAGCTCGGCGCGCTCGGAGTGAATTTTGTGCTGGGTGATGTCATCTACTTTGACCGGCTGAAAGGTGTCGAGGCCGATGTGCAGCGTGACGTTGGCGAACTGGACGCCCTTGTCTCGCAGAGCGATGAGTAGGTCAGGTGTGAAGTGCAGGCCGGCGGTTGGCGCGGCGGCTGACCCCTGCTGGCGGGAGTACACAGTCTGATAACGTTCGGGGTCGGCGGCGCGCTCACGGATATAGGGTGGCAGCGGCATTTCGCCAATCTGTGTCAGCGAATCGCCCGGAGGCTCGCTGAACTCGACCACCCGTTCCGCGCCGTCGAGCTCCTCAGCGATGGTCGCGGTTATGGTGGTGTTGGGAAAGGTCAAAACACTTCCGACTTTGATGTTGCGCCCCTTCACCAGTGCCTGCCACCGGGTGGGGGTGAGCTGACGCAGCAGCAGCACCTCCGACGCGCCGCCAGTGTCTTGTTTAAAGGCGGGCAAGCGCGCCGGAATCACGCGGGTGGTGTTGATGACCAACACATCGCCGGGATTGATTAGTTCAATGATGTCACGAAACAGGCGGTGGGTTTCAATGGTCTGCGTGGCGCGGTTCAGCACCATCAGACGCGATGAGTCGCGCGGCTCGGCGGGGGTCTGCGCGATGAGTTCTGGCGGGAGGTCGTAGTCAAAATCGGAAAGCTGCATAGGGGTATCCGTTGCGGGCTTATTCGACGCTCAGGACACGAGCGCCGTCGGGCGAAATGCGGCTGATACGGGTCGATGCCCCCATACCGTTTGAGGCGTACAGCGCTGCCATTGCCGCCTCCACACGTTGAGCGGCTTCCGGCGAGTCGCACAGCGCGCCAAGGGTTGGCCCAGCACCGCTGATGCACAGCGCCAGCGCGCCCGCCGCTTTCGCCACCGCCCGACATTCGTCTAAATGTGGCATCAGGTGTTTGCGGGCGGGTTCGACTACGGTATCGGCTTCCATCGCCTCGGCCAGCGCGTCGAGGTCACCCCGATAGAGCGCCGCAATCAGCCGTCCGACCGCTGCCGTCATGTGAATCATCGTCTTAAGAGGAATTTCTTTGGGTAGTGCCGCCCGTGCCAGCGAGGTTGGGACGGCCACATGCGGCGTCACCAGCGCAAATATGGCGTTTTCGGGGACAGGGAGCGCTAGCACAGACTCTGGCGTCGTACCGCTGATGAGAACCATCCCACCCATCAACGACGGCGCGACGTTATCGGCGTGAAAGCCGCTGACCGCGCCTTCACCGACCACCGCCGCCGGGATGAGTTCACGGTTGCTGAGGGGGGAGCCAAGCAGCGCGTTCACGGC
>JALONW010000064.1 GCA_025454725.1 Anaerolineae bacterium | reverse complement strand
GAGTATGGGATTGCCGCCCACTGGAAATATAAAGAGGGCGTCAAAGAAGACACGGAATACGAGCGCCGCCTAAACGCGCTCCGCAAGATGATGGAGTTCGGCCAAGAGGCCAACAACACGCCCGAAGAATACGTCGATGCGCTCAAGACCGAATTCTTCCAAGACCGCGTGTATGCCGTCACCCCCAAAGGCGAGGTCATCGACCTCCCGGCAGGCGCGACACCCATCGACTTTGCCTACCACATCCATACTGACATTGGTCACCGGGCGCGCCATGCACGCGTCAACGGTCAGCTCGTCAAGCTCAACTACAAGCTCCGCTCCGGCGACCAAGTGGAAATTGAGACCACCAAACAGGGCGGCCCCAGCCGCGACTGGCTCAACCCAGAGGCGGGCTACTGCATCACCAGCCGCGCCCGCGAGAAGATTAAGCACCACTTCCGCAAGCTGGACCGTGAACAGCACATCACCATGGGTCGCGACACGGTGGAGCGCGAACTCCAGCGCCTCGGCCTGAGCAACAGCATCTCGTTTGCCGCGCTGACCGATATGTTCGAGCTCCCCAACATCGAAGATTTTTTCGCCGCGGTCGGCGCAGGTGACATCACGAGCAGCCAGATTTCCAACCGTGCCCTAGAGGAGGAACGCCGCAGCATCCGCGAGCGCGAACTCAAGAACAACCCCGAAAAGCTGTTCAAGCCGCGCAACGCCCCTGCCCCACCCGCCAGCGCCATCATGGGCATGGGGACGAACGGGATGCTCACCCGCCTCGCCACCTGCTGCAACCCCGTCCCGGGCGACAACATCATCGGGTTTGTCACCCGTGGGCGTGGCGTGACCATCCACCGCGCCACCTGCGCCAACATCACCAACATGACCGACAGCGAACGCGGACGCCTCATCGACGTATCGTGGGGCGAACAGGCCGCCGACAACTGCTACCTCGTCCCGCTGGACGTGGTGGCCTATGACCGCGAAGGCCTCGCCCGTGACCTAACCGCCATTGTGGCCGACGAGCGCATCAACATCCACGATATGCGCGTCATCCGCCGGGGCGAAATTTCCACTCTCTCGTTCAAGCTGGAAATCCGCGAACCGCGCCAGATTACCCGTCTGATTTCGCTCATCCAACAGGTCAACAGCGTGACCGATGTCTACCGCCCGCACGGGAGTTAGGGCGCACGCCACCTGATTGACATCCCCAGAAAACCGTCATACGATAGCTATTGTGTTGTTTTTCACAATATCAAATTCCCTGAGGGAGGGAACTATGACGGCCTCTATTGCCAAGAACGGCCCGCGCACCCTACATCCCGGCGGCCATATGCGCCGCTTTTTCGATAATCCCCTGCCGATGTTGGCAGAATCCCCCTCCCACGGCGACCTCGTGCGCTGGCGGTTTGGGCCGCTGCCGGTGTTGGTCGCTAACTCGCCCGAAATCATCCACGATGTGCTGGTCAGCAACGCCAGCGCCTACCTCAAGACCTCCACGACCAAAGCGGTCATGCAGCCGCTGCTGGGCAACGGTTTGTTCGTCAACGACGGTGACGACTGGCGGCAGCAGCGCAAACTGGTCTCCCCCGCGTTCCACCACAAGCGCATCTCGGCCTACGCCGACCTGATGGTGCGCTACGCTGAGGAACTGGCCGAGCAGTGGAAGGACGGCGAGCAAATCGACCTCGAACAGTATATGTCGGAGTACACCATCCACGTCGTCAGCAAATCGCTGTTCGACGCCGAGGTCAGCGGCGAGGAGAAAGAACTGCGCAAGACGGTGGAACAGGTCTTGCAGGTGGTCGATAAGCGCCTAATGACCTTCTTCCCGACCCCAATGTGGATTCCGACCCCTCAAATCCGACGCTACAAGGCCGCCATCGCCCGCCTTGACGAGCTGATTTACCGCATCATCGAAGACCGGCGCGGCGGCAAGACCGGCCAGCAGCAGATTACTGACAAGGGCGACGCCCTCTCGATGCTCATGCTCTCGCAGGACGAAGCAGGCAGCAAAATGGACAACAAACAGGTGCGCGATGAGGTCATGACCTTGTTTGGTGCAGGCCACGAGACCACCTCACGGACGCTGACATGGACGTGGTATCTCCTCAGCCAGCACCCAGAAATAGAGCAGCGCTTCCACGAGGAGCTGCAAACTGTCCTCGGTGGCCGCACGCCCACGATGGAAGACCTGCCTAAGCTGACCTTCACCGAACAAATCCTGAAGGAGTCGATGCGCCTGTACCCGCCCGCATGGGTGACGACCCGGCAGGCGGCACACGACACCACCCTCGGCGGCGAGACCCTCAAACAGGGGCGCGTCGTCATCGTCAACATTTGGGGTGTCCACCACAACTCGGAGATTTACCCTGACCCGTGGGCGTTCAACCCCGACCGCTTCACGCCGGAATTTGAGAAATCGCTGCCTAAGAGCGCCTACCTGCCCTTCGGCAACGGCCCTCGCGTCTGCATCGGCAACGCCTTTGCCATGATGGAAGCCAAGATTGCGCTGGCGGTGCTGGGGCAGCGTTTCCGCCTGACGCTCAAACCCGGCCACCCGGTTGAGCCGCAAGACATGTTCACGCTGCGCCCCAAGTACGGAATGCTGATGGACGTGGCCGTTCGTCAGCCGGAGCTGGCCTAGCCGCGTGGCGCGCTACGACTACGACCTCGCCATCATCGGCGGTGGGACGGCGGGCCTCCTCGCTTCGACCACCGCCAAGTTGATGGGCGCGAAGGCCGTCCTCATCGAAGGCGAACGCATCGGCGGCGACTGTACATGGACAGGCTGCGTCCCCAGCAAAACGCTGATTGCCTCAGCGAAGGCCGCCCATGCCGCTCGCCACAGCGCGTCCTACGGCATCCACACCGACGGGGTCCGCGTGGATTTTGCGGCGGTCATGCAGCGCGTCCGTGACACCGTTCACCACATTTACGCCGACGAATCGCCAGACGTGCTGCGCGCCGACGGCATAGAAGTCATCGAAGCCTACGCCCGCTTTACTGACCCGCACACGCTGGCCCTCTCGGATGGTAAAACTCTCACCGCCCGTTCGTTCATCCTAGCCACTGGGGCAAGCCCGATTGTGCCGCCAGCGTTCGCCAGTGTCCCACACCTCACCAACCGGACGCTGTTCGACCTGACCACCCAGCCGCGCCACCTCATCATCCTCGGTGGCGGCCCGATTGGGTGTGAGATGGCGCAGGCCTTCACCCGGCTGGGGACGACCGTAACGCTCATCGACCAAGCGCCGCGACTGCTCCTACGTGACGACGCTGAGTCCGCCGCGCTGGTGATGGAATCGCTACAAAGCGAAGGCGTCACGGTCAAACTGGGCGTCAAAGCGACCAGCGCAACAGGCACCCCCGGCGACATCACGCTGACACTCGAAAATGGCGAGACCATCCACGGCGACGCGCTGCTGCTGGCGCTGGGACGCCGCCCTAACGTCCAGAAGATGGAACTGGAATTGGCTGGCGTCGAATTAGACACCAGTGGCAAACTCATCACCCAACCGACGCTTCAGACCAGCGCGCCACACATCTACGCGGCGGGCGATGTGGTCGGCGGCCACCAGTTCACCCATGTCGCGGGCTATCACGGCTATATCACGGCGCGAAACGCCCTGCTGCCCTTGTTCAAGTCTAAAGACTCGCGCCCCGTCCCGTGGGCGACCTTCACCGACCCGGAAGTCGCTCACGTCGGCCTGACCGAAGTCGAAGCCATCGAGCACTGTGGCGCTGGCGGGGTACAGATTACTCGCCTGCCCATGACCCGTTCCGACCGCGCCCAGACCGAGGGTAAACCCGGCGGATTTCTAAAGGCTGTCCACCAGCCCAATGGCAAGTTACTCGGCGTCACCATCGTCGGCCTCAACGCGGGCGACATGATCACCGAGTGGGCGTCGCTGATGTGGCGCGGCGGCAAAATCACGGATGCCAGCAGCTTTGTCCGACCCTACCCCAACCATGCCGTGGTCAACGGGACGTTGGGGTTATCATTCACGCGCAAGAACCTGCCCAACAGTTTAGCGGGCAGACTCCTACGCGGCTTGGTGCGCGCCTTTAACCGCTAATCTTCGCGGCGGATGCGCGCCAATCGCAGCGCCCGCAGCGCCCGGTCAAGCGCCACATTGACCTCGATATGCTTGCCGCGCTCATGGGCGGCGGCGAATGTGTCGAGGTCGAGCAGTGCCGACAGCGCATCGAGCAGCGGGTTGAGCCGCGCTTCGACCGCTGCTTGGTGCAGGTGGACGGTCAAAACGCCGGTCAGTTCGGCGGCGGCCTCCGGCTCATCCGTCACCATCAACAGGCGCGCATAGACCGCCAGCGCCTCCAGTTCCAGCGGACGCAGGCCGCGCTCACGGGCGGTCATCATCAGGTCGGCCAAGAGCGCCTCGGTCTGGCGGATGTCATGCAGCGACAGCGCGGCGCTGGCGGCGTTACACTGGATGGCGCACTCTAGGTAGGGGTCGCCCAACTGCCGGGCGATGTCCAGCGCTTGCAGGTGGTGCAGCAGCGCGGGCGAATAGTCCCCTTCAATTTCCAACATTGAGCCGAAATTACTGGTGGCCGCCGCCAACCCCCACGCATTACCCAACATGCGGAAGATGCTCATCCCCTCCTCGTAACACTCACGGGCGGCGCTGTAATCGCGCAGCAGTTCGAGGATTGAGCCAAGGTTCAGCGACGAATAGGCCGTGTTGCGACGGTCGCCCAGTTGTTTGAACAGCGCGTAAGCCCGCTGGCAGTGGTCACGCGCCATCCTGATGTCACCGAGGTAGTTCATGGTGTTGGCGAGGTTGTTGTAGCAGCGCGCCTGACGCCACAGCCCGGTGCTGCGCTGCGACAGTTCCAGCGCCCGTTCGAGGTGGATTCGGGACGTGTCGAATTCGCCCCGGTCAAACGTCACGACGCCGAGACCGTTCAGTGCGTCGGCCATATAGTCGATGCTCTCGGCGCGCTCGGCTAGCGCCTGCCCCTCGCCGTAGTACTGTTCGGCCTGTTCAAGGTGGCCTGAACGCCAGTTAACTGACCCCAGCCCAATCAATGCCGCCGCCGCACCAAGAGTATGCCGCAGCCGCCGGGCGAGGGTGAGGCTCTCGGTGTAGGCATCCGAAGCCTTCTGGTAGTTGTTGCCGTCCCAATAGGCATCGCCCAACAAGGACAGCACTTCCATCCGCTGCACCTCGTTGGGGTCGGTCGGCACACTGTCCGGGATGCTGGGGTCAGCGGAGACGACCAAGCTGTCCAACGTCTTGAGCAGGCTGTTGCACATGCGCTGGCACTCGTCAAACCGCCCGACGGAACGCACCTGCCGCGCCCCTTCCAACGCATATTTCAGGTAACGCTGGTTATCGCCCGCCATCCGCCAGTGTTCGGCCAGCGCGACCGCCCGTAAGGGGTCGTTGGGGTAGACCTGTTCAATCGCCTCAGCCACGCGGCGGTGGAGCTGAGGGCGCTCTAGGTCAGGCAAGTCGGCCAGCACTGCCTCGCGAAGTTTATCGTGGGCGAACCGCCATTCGCTGTCCACCATCTCGATGACCGAGGCATTGGAACACGCGGTCAGCCACGCGCCGATGTCAAAACCAGCCGAGACCCACTGCGGCAGCAGCGCCCGGTCAATCAGGCGTCCGGCAACCGCTGTCAGCCTCAGCAGACCCAGCGTATCATACGGCAGGCGCGCTAAGCGGCGCTTCAACACATCGCTCACCCCGCCCGCCGCCACCGTCTCTGGCAGTCGCTGCACTGTGATGGCATTTAGCCCCCCAGAGGCATCGGCCAGCGCCCGCAGCACCTCAATCACGAAGAACACGTTACCCTCGGTCTCGCGTTCAAGGAAATGCACGACCTCATCACGCCCGCCGACCTCACCCAACATGGCAAGGCTGAGGGTCTCGATGGTGTCGTGCGAGAAACGGCGGAGTTTAATCACCTGTGCGGTCGAAAGTTCGGCGGGGAGTTCGGGGCGCTCATCGTCGCGGTACGTCCCGACAATCAAAATGGGGAGGTCAACCACCGCCCGCGAGATGTCGCGCAGCAGTTCCAGACCCTCCGCCGCCCACTGCAAATCTTCCATCAGCAGCAGCACGACTCGGTACTGCAACCGCAGTGCGTCAAGGAGGGTTTGGGCGAGGCGCTGACGGGCGGGCGCGCTGTCCAACGGCGGCGCATCGGGGACTTCCCGGCCAATCAGCGTACCAATATCCGGCACAATCGGCTTGAGGACGCCCGCTTCTAGCTCAGTCAAACGGCTGGTCAGCACGAGGCGGCGCGCTGGGTCACGCCAGATTTGGTACGGCAGGCCGCCCTCGGCCACCCCCTGCCCACGCAGCACCAACGTCCCGCGCACCAGCGCCAGCGCCCGCAGCTCATCCAGAAGTCGCGACTTCCCCACCCCTGACTCGCCGCCGACCAACCAAACCGAGCCACGCCCGTCCTCGGCCTGCTCCAGCGCACCGCGCAAGGTGGTCAGTTCTTCCTCACGTCCGACAAAGCGCGCCGACGCGAGATAGCTCTCGCGGTACTCGGCTCGGTCGCCGGGGACGGGAATACCGAGCGCCGCCGACATGACCTCAATCACCTCCCGCGCCGTCGCATAGCGGTGGTCGGGATTCTTTGCCAGCATCCGAGAAAGCATCTCACTCAGCACGAACAGCGACGACTCCATCCCTGACCCTTCAGCCAGCGCATTGATGGACTTGAGGTTGGGCGGCGTGTTCAGCGTGTCAAAAATCAGTTGGCTGGGGTCGTTTAGGTCGAACGGGTGCCGACCGACCAACATCTGGTACAGGATGATGCCGATAGAGTACAGGTCTGAGGTTGGCTTAGGCTCCTCGCCGCGCAGCAGTTCCGGCGCAAGGTACGAGAGCGTCCCACTGACCATCCCATCGCCACTTACATCACTGATGCCCTGCGCCGCTGAGATGCCAAAGTCCAACAGCCGCAGGTGGTCGCCCACCACCAACAAGTTTTCCGGTTTGAGGTCACGGTGGACGACGCCGCGACGGTGAAGGTACGAGAGCGCCAAGAGCGCCTGTAACAGCAGCGCCATCTTCTCATGCAGCGTCGCGCCCTCTGTGGCGTTCATCACATCGACCGCACCCTCGAACAAATCCATTGTGAAGAAGGGGTGGCCGTCCCGGTCAAAACCGTAGTCCAACACCGAGATAATGTTGGGGTGGCGCAGCGTCGCCATCAAACGAAACTCCTGCGCCAGCGCCAGCCGTACATCGAGCGCCGTCTGGCCGTCGCCAGCATTAAACACCCGCACCCGTTTGAGGGCGACAATCTGGTTGGTCAGCTTGTCCAGCGCCCGGTGGACTGTCCCCATCCCCCCCTGCCCAACCGGCCCCATCAGTTGGTATCGCCCCGCAATCACCTCTTTGGTCGTATTCATCCGCCCCACCTACACCCTAAACCGGCCATCTCCACCCCTCCACCTTCCCAAACGTCAATAATGATTAGATAACCCATGCCAGAGCAATGATGGAAGGGGTAAGGTATGGTTGGGGTGAAAAGGGGAAATCTGCCGCCAGATAAGTTCACTTGTTATTTTAACACCCCCTGACCAGCCCACAACCACCTAACCGTCCGTAAAAGGCCGCCCCCATCGACAGGTCAACGTCTTCCCTACGACACCTATACCACACGCCCCCATATCCACTACAATACGGTATGAATTTACGTCTTTTAGCTCATCCGGGGTTGCACAGGTTCCATCTGCAGCCCCATCTACGGCTACTGAGGGGGCTGTTTGTTTATGTCTAAACACCAAACACCGTGGGCGCGTCGGTCTGCCCTACGCTGGCTCACACTAACGACCTTCTTGTGCTTGTTACTGGCGACATCATTCGTCGATGCCCGTGATTACCGCTACCTAGAGCGCATTAGCATCAGCTCAACGGGCGTCGAGACCCGCAACGCCGCCAGCCCAGTCATGAACAGCGATGGTTCTATCGTCGCGTTCTGGACCGACACCGGCGGTCTTGTACCCGGCGATACCAACTTCGCAGGTGACGTGTTCATCCGCAACCGCACCAACAATACCACCGAGCGCGTCAGCCTCGGCTTGGGCGGTGTCCAGACGGCCCGCACCGACAACAATCTGCCCACCTCTTACCCGCAAATCGGCATCGACGACAGCGGCAACTTCATCGTTTATGCCTCGGATGCGACCAACATCGAGGCACCGGGTGTAGACACCAACAACGTGGTCGATGTCTTCCTGTTCAACCGCTTTGACCGCACCACCCGCAAGGTGAGCTTTGGCGCACCCGGCAGCAGCAACCCGCAGGCACTGGGCGGGAGCACCAACCCCACCATCAGCGGCAACGGCAACTTCGTCGCCTTCCGGTCGGTCGCCCCAAACATCGTTAATGGTGACACCAACAACCAGCCCGACGTTTTCGTCTGGGACCGTGTTGCTAACGTCAGCACTCGCATCAATGTTAGCAGTGCAGGCGTTCAAGCCAATGTCGAAGACGGTTCATCAGACTTCACCCTCAGCGACGACGGGCGTTATGTAGCTTTTGAGTCGCTTGCCACCAACCTCACGCGCATCAACATCGGTCTCGGTGGCGCGCAGGCCAACGCCGACAGCTCTGAGCCATTCATCAGCGGCAGCGGCAACTTTGTCGTCTTCAAGTCGCTCGCCAGCAACCTCGTCGCGGGCGACACCAACGGCGTGGCCGACATCTTCATCTGGCGACGCAGCGACGGCAACATCAGCCGCGTGAGCGTTACGTCAGCTGGGCTAGAGGCCAACGGCCCCAGCGCGACCCCCGTCACCAATGACAATGGGCGGTTCATCCAGTTCTGGTCTACCGCCACCAACCTCGTCGAGGGGGACACCAACGGCTTCCCTGATTTCTTCCTCCATGACCGCATCACCGGTGCGACCACCCGAATCAACAACAATACCAGCGGCCAACAATCCAACGGCTACCAGACACAAGGTTCAACCATCAGCGATAACGGCGCTATTGTTGCCTTTGAGTCATTTGCCACCAACCTTGCGGCCAACGACACCAACAACAGCACCGACATCTTCGTTGCTGTCGGTGGTCCCGCTGCGCCCTTCAACGTCACCGTGACCAACCGTACAGAGACGAGCGTCAGCATTGCATGGTCACAGGACGACAGTGTAATCGGCGCGGTGACACAGGAATCCAACTTCATCGTGCAAGAGCGCGTGGTCGGCGCAGGTGGGTTCCGCAACATTGCCACCCTCCCCGCGGACAGCAGCACATTTACCTCGACTGGCCTCCCGGCGGGTTCCCTCCAGCCGTGTACCGAGCTGCGCTACCGCATCGTCGCCACCCGTGACTACGGCGCAGGTGTTGGTGTCATCAACAGTTCATCGGTCGTCCTCAGCACCAAGACGCTAGGCTGCCCGCCGGGGATCTTCAACACCAGCGCCCCTGTGAACGAGGACACCATCATCAACCCAGCCCGTATGATGTTCACATGGTCGCCCTCTGAAGAGGCCATTACCTACACCTTGCGGGTGAACCGCACTGCTGGCGGCACGCTGGGCGAGGTCTTCAATACCACCGTCAACCACATTGACGTTTGCTTGGCGACCTGCACCTACACGCCCAACAGCACCTTAGAGGCCGCGCTGACCAACGGCACCTACACTTGGACATTGGTCGCTACCAACCCGCGTGGCAGCACCGGCGCAAATAACCCGACCCTCGGCAACCCAGCCACCACCCCGCTGACGTTCTTCGTCAACGACACTGCGATCCCGCGCAACTTCAACCTGCTGACGCCGACCAACGACGCACTTATCCGCAACCCGGATGACTTCGGTGGGCTGACATGGCGCGACAACACCGATGCAGATACCTTCAACCTATCGGTCATCCAAGTCTCAAGCAACACCCGCCTCGGCAGTATCATCAACTTGACGGGTCTGACCTACCAGAACGACTCCGACGGCCTGACTTGTGATACGACGACCGGCATCTGCACCTACGCCCCAACCACCGCTGAGACCGACCTAATGGTCACCGGGACGTATGCGTGGACGGTGGTCGCCGTCACCCCCGGCGGCACCATGCGCGAAGCGCGCAACGGGGCGGGTAGGTTCATCGTCCGCACCAATGACATTCCGTTGCTTGCGAACGGCAGCTTCGAGCAGCAAGGCGCAGCGCCTAAGCGCGCGGCGAACTGGAATGTATTGGCTGGCTTCCTGCAACAAGACCGTCGCGTCTGCTACCCAGCCACAGGAACCGCACAAGATGGACTGTGCATCTGGCGCGCCACCAGCTCAGTGGATAAGAACGTCACCCTCGGTCAAAAGTTAGCTGATCCGGTGGGTCTGATTGCAGGCGACCGGCTCGTACTGAGTGGTTTCGCCCAGACCAACGCACTGGTCGGCAAGGTGCGAATTAAGGTCAGCGTCCTCTATGTTAACTCAGGGACCACACCGACCACCGCCACCATCACCATCCCAACCGGGACGAGTGTCGGCTACATCAACCTACCTGATGCGAATGTGAATGTCGCTGGGCCGGTCCGTGAAATCCAAATTACGGTTATCAACCGCGCACGCGGTGGTAGTGTATTCCTCGACAACGTGACTCTCACGCTGTTGGGCAGCAACAGCCCGCGCAACCTGCGCCCGCTTCCGCCGCTGAATCAGGACAATGAGGGCGGCTCGGACCTGCTCCCGATGCCGGAAGCCCCCGACGGCTTCCGCCTCGGTGGGGCCAGCAACTAAGCCCCTAACGCCAGACACAAAAAATCCCCCTCCGGCTTGGAGGGGGATTTTTGTTAGGCAAATTTAGCTGCAACGGGTATCAACCGCCGCCTTTGATGTCACTGACGCCGCCTTCGGTCATGGCGCGGGCGTCCAGCACCTTGCGTGCCTCTTCTTCACCCAACAGGCCATCGCTGACCACGATGTCGAGCAGGGTGCGATTTTCGGCCAGCGACTTCTTGGCGACCTTCGCGCCCATCTCATAGCCGATGACCGGGTTCAGCGCCGTCACGAGGATGGGGTTCTTCAGCAGCCAGCTTTCAGCCTTCTCACGGTTGGCAACCAACCCGACCACCAGCTTATCGGTGAAGGCGCGAACCGCGCCGTTCATCACAATCATCATCTCGTTCAGGTTGTGCGCCATAATCGGCATCATCACGTTCAGCTCAAGCTGACCAGCCTGCGCGCCGAGGGTGATGGCGTGGTCGTTGCCCATAACGTGGAACATGGCTTGATTGAGCATCTCGGCCAAGACAGGGTTAACCTTACCCGGCATAATGCTCGACCCCGGCTGAACCGGCGGGCAAGTCAGCTCACCGAGGCCGGTGGTCGGACCGCTGCTCAACAGGCGGATGTCGCTGGCGATGCGGCTGAAGTCCTGCGCGGCGGAGCGCAGCGCCCCACTGAAAAATACCGCGTCTTGGTGCGACTGCATCGACTCGAACAGGTCATCGCTGGGGTACAGCACAAGGCCGGTCAGCTGCGACAGCACCGTCACCATGTTTTCATGATATTTGGGGTGCGCGTTGATGCCGCTGCCCGTGGCAGTACCACCGATGCCCAAGCGGCGCAGCCCTTCCGCCGCCATCTTGACCTTCTCGATATTACGCTCAATAGCCTTCGCCCACGCGCCAACCTCTTGGCCAAGGCGCACCGGAACAGCGTCCTGAAGGTGGGTACGCCCCGACTTCACGATGTCGTCCCACTCCACGGCCTTCTTGCGGAACTCGGTCGCGCAGTGCTGCATGGTCGCAATCAGCTCATCCAACTTCCACAGCGCGCCAAGACGCAGCGCGGTCGGGATGGTGTCGTTGGTGGACTGTGCCATATTCACATGGTCGTTGGGGTTGACCGGTTTTTTGTCGGGGCTGTTGAGCGCCACGCCGAGGATTTCGCTGGCACGGTTGGCGATGACCTCGTTGGTGTTCATGTTGTGGCTGGTTCCCGCCCCGGCTTGGAACGGGTCTACCACAAAATGCGCGTCCCACTTGCCCGCGATGACCTCATCGGCGGCTTGGATGATGGCATCGGCCAACTTGGCATCCAGAAGACCGAGGTCACGGTTAACCTCTGCCGCCGCCCGCTTGATGGTCGCCATGCTCCAGATGAAGGCGCGATACGGCTTCAAGCCGCTGACATTGAAATTATCAACGGCGCGCTGGGTCTGGGCGGCATAATAAGCGTCGATGGGGACGCGAACCTCGCCCAGCGTGTCCTTCTCAATCCGGTATTCAGTCATGATGGTGTGACTCCTCTTTAATCCATTCAACAAAAAGGCGCTACCTATGGTAGCGCCCCTTATGGCTGTAATTCTAGGCTGTTTTAGCCCTACTTGCCCGAAGCGTACAGCTCGGCAACCTTCGACCAGTTGACCACGTTCCAGAACGCGGCCACATAGTCCGGGCGGCGGTTCTGATAATTCAGGTAGTAGGCGTGTTCCCACACATCGAGACCGAGAATGGCGGTCTTGCCTTCCATCGCCGGGGTGTTCTGATACTCGGTGGTGGTAATGGCGACTGCACCCCCCTTCTCAACGACCAACCACGCCCAGCCGCTGCCGAAACGACCCGCGGCAGCCGCCGCAAACTTGGCCTTGAACTCGTCAAAGCTGCCGAAGGCCGCATTGATGGCGTCGGCCACTTCACCGGTCGGGGTACCACCAGCATTGGGGGCGAGAATTTCCCAGAACAGGTTGTGATTCCAGTAACCGCCGCCGTTGTTACGGACGGCATTGCGGATGCCCTCCGGCAGACTGTTCAGGTTCTGGAGAAGCCACTCAATAGACTTGTCCTGAAGGTCAGCGTGGCCTTCCAGCGCCTTGTTGAGGTTGTCGGTATAAGCCTTGTGGTGCTTGCCGTGGTGGATTTCCATCGTGCGGGCGTCGATGTGCGGTTCGAGCGCGTCGGTTGCGTAGGGCAGCGCGGGCAGTTCAAAAGCCATGGGGCTTGCTCCTTTGGTAGCGTACAAATTAAATTACACAAATCAGTCTATCACGCCCGGATAAGAAAATCAGTAGAATTAACCACGTTTTAACTTCCCCGCGCCCCGACAGGACACAATCCTATGCTCACCCGTACCCCTATCCCGCTGCGTCCACTCATCATCTTGGCTATAGGGGTGCTGGCCGTCAGCAGTTCGGCCATCCTCATCAAATTGATGCAGGCCGAGGGGATGCCATCCATGACTATCGCTGCGCTGCGCCTGAGCATCTCGGCCATCCTTCTCAGCCCGGTGGCGTGGTTGCGCGGGCGGGATGAACTGCGCCAGCTCCCCCGCCGCAGTTGGCTTCTCATCGGGCTGAGTGGGTTGTTCCTCGCGCTCCACTTTATCTTTTGGGTTAGCTCGCTCGAACAGACTACAGTCCTCATCAGCACGGTGTTGGTCGTCACCTCGCCCATTTGGGTCAGCTTATTAGAAGTGATTTTTCTGCGCGCACGGTTCGGGCGCGAGGTGGTGTTCGGCCTGCTGATTACCATGACCGCTGGCCTGCTCATCGCCCTGACTGGCGAAACCACCCCCGAAACCGAAACCGCGTCGAACATCGGCGCAGTGCTGGCGCTTTTAGGCGCGGTGACTGTAGCTGTCTACCTCGTCATCGGGCGGAGCGTGCGCGCCACCTTGTCGCTTATCCCATACATCTGGGCGGTCTACACCTGCGGCGCGGTCGTGCTAGTCATCGCCTCCATTGTCGGCGGCGTCCCTCTGACCGGTTACACCGCCACCGCCTATGGCCTCATCATCACCAACGCCGTGCTGTCGCAGGTCATCGGTCATTCGACCTTCAATTACGCGGTCAAATTCATGCCTGCCACCTATATTGGTATCGCTACCCAGCTCGAACCCGTCCTAAGCGCCGTGCTCGCCATGTTCATCCTCGGCGAAGAGTTGTTCCCTGTGCAGGTCGTCATCGGCATCCAAATTCTGCTGGGCGTACTGCTGGTGGTGCTTGCCCCGCCCAAAACCGCCGGTTCAGAATAGGTTAAGCGTCGGACAAGCCACCCCTAGACGTATGCTAAAATAACACGCCACAACGGTAAGTAAGTTTAGGGGAAGTTCTTATGCTTAAACGGGCCATTGTTTCGCTCACCATCGGCCTGCTGGTCGTATTGACGGCCATTTCCGGGTTGGTGCGCGCACAGGACACCGGTGTCTATGCCGAGGCGAAGGAATTTGCCAATATCCGCGCCGCCATCGGTATCGAAGCCGAGGTGGTCGGCCAAATCGAGGTCGGCACGCGCTACCCGGTGCTGGCGCGCAGCCAGTTCTTCCCTTGGCTGCTGCTTGGCACGCCCGACACCTTTCAGCCGCTGGGCTGGGTGTTCCAAGACCTCGTTAACGTCAGCGGCGACATCTTCACCCTCCCTCTCAGCGAGAATAGTCTCGCCGCGCAGGGCGTGGTCGCCACCCCGCAGGAGTTCCCGACCTCAACCATAGCCGGGGTGAGCGCGCCACCAACCAGCACGCTGGGCGCGCCGGGCGATACTTCCGCCGCACCGCCTCCGTCGGCAACGCCCAGTTTTAACGTCTATGCGCTGGTCAACGGCGAGATAAACCTGCGCTACGGCCCCGGCGCAGATTACCCACGCCTCGGCGTCGCGCTGCCGGGTGAGCGTCTCCAAATCGTCGGCTACCACACCACCCTCGACTGGATACAGGTCAGTTACCCGTCCGCGCCCAACGGCGTCGCGTGGGTCTCGCGGGGCGTGGTCGAGATTATTGGCAACGCCAACACCACCAACCCCATCTCGCAGACCGATTTCTCCAACCAGCCGACCCTGACCCCCACCCCTGCGCTGGTCATTCAGCCGGTCAATGGGCCAGACGGAGAGGCGGTCGAAATCAGCCCTCAATTCGCGGCGCTGGCAAACGGGATGTGGAACCGCGTCATCACTTCCGGTTTTGACCCCATCACCACCAAGTTCGCCGGGCTGTACGTCCACGACCTAACCACGGGCGAAGAATTTGCCGCTGGGAACAACGTCGCCTTCAACGGGACGAGCGTCAACAAGATTGCCGTCCTCGCCGGGTTCTTTAACGCCCTCGAAGGCCAACTGGATTACCAGACCGCCGTAGACCTCGCCAACACTATGATTTGCAGCGAGAACGTCGCCACCAACAATGTGATTGCCCGCATCGGCGGCGGCGATATGTACCGGGGGTCAGAGGCGATTACATCCTTCCTCACCCAGCTTGGTCTCACGCGCACCTTCTTGACTGCCCCCTATGAGACGCCGGGGCGTGACCTGCCCGCGCCGACCATCCCCATCCGCTTCCCACGCACCGATGTGGACCAAGTGCGCGCCGAGCCAAACGTCACCAACCAGATGACCGTGGGTGAGATGGGCTACCTGCTCAAGAGCATCTACGAGTGTGCCTACGAGGAAAGCGGCCCCCTGCTGACCAATTTCACCAGTTTCACGCCGCAGGAATGCCGTAAGATGCTGCACATCATGGCGAACAACACCGTTGATGCCTTCATCAAAACCGGTACACCGGACGGGACAACCGTCGCGCACAAACATGGTTGGGTCAACAACACCCACGGCAATGCAGGCATTGCCTTCACACCCGGCGGCGACTACATCATGGTGGTCATGATGTACCAACCGGACTGGCTGGTCTTCAACGAGACGTTTGCGCTGGCGGGCAACCTCAGCCGTGACCTCTATAACTACCTCAACCCCCAAGCGCCGCTGGAAGCTGTCCGCGAGGGGTTCACCCCGCCGACCGAGACCTGCAACTACGCGGGGTCAGAACTGGCCGAGCAGCTGGCCTCGCCCTACTTCCTAGAGACGTTGGAATTCCCAGCCACCTCGCACCTCAACCAGCCTGACACCGCTGAGGCCGCGCCAACCGCTTCTCCCACCACCACCCCGACCATGACGCCCAGCCCAACGGCAACCGCCGGGGGCTAAAGCGCCACTGCCCAACAAAAAAGGCTCGACGGTGATAAAACCGTTCGAGCCTTTTTTCATCCCACACGTTGGCAGGAAGATTTACCCCTTCACTGCGCCCGCCGTCAGCCCGCCAACGATCTGGCGTTGCAGGGACAGGTAGACTGCCACTACTGGGATACTCGCCAGCAGCGCGCCAGCGGCAAACTTACCCCAGTCTCGGTTGAAGTCGGCGTTGATGAAGTTGAACAGGCCGACCATCAGCGTCCAGTTCTCCTTGTCGCGCAGGATGAGGCGCGCCATGACGAACTCATTGAACGTGCCGATGAAGGCCAGCACCCCCACCACCGCGAGAATTGGGCGCACCAGCGGGAAGATGAGCATCCAGAAGATTTGCCAGTGGGTCGCGCCGTCCACCATCGCGCTCTCGTCGATCTCACGCGGGATGGTGTCGAAGAAGCCCTTCATCAGCCACACGTTGACGCCCATCGCGCCGCCGAGGTAGATCAAGATCAAGCCGCCCAAGCTGTCGAGGCCGAACAACGCTAGCCAAGACCAATCCAGCCCTGCCAAGAACGGCAGCGCCTCTGGGATGGCCGTGGCAAGGTTCTTGATCTGGTCCATCATCAGGAAAATGGCGACGATGGCGAGGATGTTGGGGAAGACTTGGATCAGCAGCACGCCCAGCAGGAGCGTCCGCCGACCAGAGAAGCGGAACCGGCTGAATGAATAAGCCGACAGCGATGCCACCAATACCGTCAGCACCGTACTGGTGATGGCGACGATCAAGGAGTTGCGAATCCACTGCCAGAACGGGTACAGCCCAGACGGGTTGTTGACCAGTGCATCGAAGTTGGCGAACAAGTCTTCAGATGTCACATTCGCTAGCGCATCGACCGTGAAGCGCAGCGTACCCGTCGGGTTGAAGGCGGACAGCACGATGAAGAACACGGGAAACAGCGCGAAAATGACTGCAAATATCACCAAGGTCATGCGTATGATAAATCCGACAACTTGGTCGTTGCGGGACTGTACCATCCGCCCTTCCTGCCAGTTTTTAGCATTGCTAGACATTTTCGCCCACCTGTTCCCACTGCCGTGTAAAGCGGAACTGAACCAGCGTGACGACTGCCACAATCGCGAAGATGACGATGGCAATTGCCGACGCATACCCGTAGTCCGCACCACGGTCGTTACTGAAGGCCATACTGTAGGTATATGAGATGAGGATGTCTGTATACCCTGCTGGTACCGGCGAACCGGGGATAGGTGGGTCACCCAACGTCAGCGCCTCGATCAACAGATAGTTGTTGAAGTTGAATGTAAACGACGCAATCAACAATGGCCCGACCGACACCAACAGCAGCGGGAGGGTAATCTGCCAGAAGCGCTGCGACGGGCGTGCGCCGTCCACCGCCGCCGCCTCATATACATCCGAGGAGATGGCCTGAAGCGCGCCGCTGCACACCAGCATCATGTACGGGTAGCCCAACCACGTATTGACCAACAAAATCGAAATTTTCGCCAGCCACGGGTCAAGCAGGAACTGCGGGCGCGAGCCGGTGATGGTCTCGGCAAGGTCTGTCACCACACCGAGGTTGGTATTGAGCATCGCCCGCCATACCACGATGCCAATGACCCCCGGCAGCGCATACGGGATAATCAACAGCGACCGGATGATGAACTTGCCCGGCAGGCGTGGATCATTCAACACCATCGCCATAATCAGGCCGATGGTAAACGTTAAGATCACCGACAAGATCGAGAAGCTGACCGTCCACACGAAGATGTCAATCAGCGGGCCGCGCAGGCGCGGGTCACTGAACAACCGTGTGAAATTGTCGAACCCGACGTTGGTGATATAACCGGGCGTCAGCCGATCACTGCGGTTGTTCTGGTTGACGAAGAAACCACTGGAATCATCGGCAACATAAGTCGCGCCGGTCTCCCGATCGATGATGGTATCGACGCCATTGTACTCATAGCGGCTCAGGCGGTCGCCCACGGTCGCCGACTGGCGCTCGACCGTCACCGAAATGGAGCCATCGCCCCAGTCGGGGGTCTGTTGCAGTACGCGGCGCTCAACCCGGATTTCTTCAGCGGTCATCTGGCGGAAACCGTCATAGGTCTCCGGCGCTTCTTCCGGCGCTTCGGCAATTTCGGCCAGCGTCCCCTGCGTAACGAACAAGGTCTGTTCCGTGCCGTCGTCGGCCTCACGGGTCAACCAAATGCCGTAGCGGCCATCCTCGGTCTTGTAACCTACATAGTCATACTCGACCGCATCATCCGAAAGGATTTGACCACCCTGTCGGACGATCTGCGTCGCTGTGCGGCCTCTGGTCAGCGGGTGTGGGTCATCGCCGAGGTTGCCCATGTTGGTAAAAGCGGTCTGTAGGGTGTACGAGATGGGGTACAGCACCAACAGCACGACCAATGCCAGCCCCGGCAGCATCCACCGCAGCGGCGAAAGTGAAGGCAAAAACGTAATGATGTTTGTGCCGAGGACGATGATACCCGTAACAACTGCGAGACCTGTATTTTCTTGGTTCAAGAAGGTATACAGAAGAATCAGCCCAAAAGCGTTTACCACTGCAAGGCCAATAAATTTCACAATTGTCGCTAGTAGACCGTCATTTGAACGTTTAGGGGTTGGGGCCCCATTCGGGACCCCAACCATAGGATTAGCAACCGCCATGATGGCTGTTGTCCGCCTTACTCGGTGGTGAATTCGACGGCGTTGGTCTCGTCGTTGTAGACGAAGGTCACGCTGCTGTCCTCAGCCAATTCGAGGATGAGGTTGTTGCCATCAGCATCACCGTAGCTCTCGGCCCAAGCGTAGTTGACAGCAACCTTGAACTCGTAGCTGCCCGCCGGGATGTCGAGGGTGACACGGTAGAGGCCGTCCTCGCCCATCGCCATTTCGGTGGCGGGGCATTCCGGCTGCCAGTCACCGGGGCAGCCAACTTCCTCGTTGAACGAACCGGGGACGGTGAACAGGCGGGTCTCGCCGTCCATCAGGCCGATGGCGGTGTTGATCTGCTCAACCGCGTCGGCGAGAGTCGGGGCCGACTCTGAGCCGGTGCTGATGGCGGTCAGCGCCGAACCAGCGGCACCCCAGACCGCGCCCATCTGGGGGATGGCGGGCATCGGGATGGCGGTCTCACCAGCGGTAACGAAGCTGGCGATATTAGGGTTGCTGCTGGTGTCAACACTCACGAAGGCCGACGGACGACCACCCTGATCGAAGATGGCCTGCATGAAATCGGTGGTCGAAACAAAGTCGTAGAGGAACGCCTCGGCGTCGATCACCTTGTCGCTGAACGCGCTGATGACGAAGCCCTGACCACCGCTGAACGGCGCGCCAACCTCGCTACCACCCTCAGCACCCGGCAGCGGGTCAATGCTGTAGTTGATGCCGGTCTCTTGGATGCGGGCGATGTTCCACGGGCCAGTCACGAACATGGCGAGATCACCGCTGGCGAAATTCTCGAAGATCACGTCGTCGTTGACATCTGGGACCATCAGGCCGTCACCGTACATGCCTTCCAGCCAAGCGCCAGCCGCGAGGCCGCCCTCGCTGGTGTAGCCGATGTCCGAGACGTTGAAGGTGCCGTCTTCGTTACGACCAAAGATGTAACCACCGAAAGCCGAGAAGATTGGGAAGTTGTGGTAGGCGTCACCGGTCTGCACGAGGAAACCAAACTCCGCAGCGCCCGAAGCCGAAAGCTCCTCGCTGATGGTGCGGACTTCCTGCCACGTCGCCGGGGCTTCAGCCACGAGGTCAACGTTGCGGATCAAAGCGATGTTTTCGGTAGCATACGGGATGCCCCACAGCTCACCGTTGTAGGTGAACAGATCGAGCGCCGCCGGGTAGAAGTCCTCGGCTTGGCTGCCCAAGTCCAGCGGCAGGATCGCGCCGTTGGCGGCCAGCACACCGACCGAGTCGTGGGCGACGATCAGGAGATCGGGGCCTTCACCAGTCGGGCCAACGACCAAGAGCTGGTCACGCGCCTCGCCGAGGCCGATTTCCTGAACTTCAACGGGGATACCAAACTCGGCCTCAAACTGAGCACCCAACTCGGTCAACAAAGGAGCGCGCTCGCCGTCCGCCCAAATCAGGAGCGGTTCGGTTTGCGCCGCAGCACCGAGGCTCATTACTGCCATCAGCGCTGCCAGCATCATAACCAACACAAACTTGTTGCGAAGCATACTTGTAAAGGTCCTTTCCCTGCGCCGTCCCCATCTTAGGGGTGCGCATAAAAAACGAGGTACCACAACTTTTGTGGTACCTCAGATTATAGCCAAGTGAGTGCGACAGGTAAAAGCAATACATGCTTTTCCTCCCTTATTTCTTGGACACACTGCACAAACTTTGATGAGAAAGGGCTAGGGATAGTCTACGCCCAACAAGCGACGCCCCTCGGCCACGTCCGCCTGAATCTGGGCGATGAGTTCCTGTATACCGTTGAACCGGCGCTCGCCCCGTAACCAAAACTCGAAGGTCAAATTCAGTCGTTTTCCATAAAGGTCGCCGTCGAAGCCGATGAGATGTGCCTCTACAGTCATGCGCTGACCATCAAAGGTAGGGCGTACACCGATGTTGGTCACAGCAGGGTGCCGCTGACCGTCCACCGTCGCCCACCCCGCATAGACCCCGTGCGCGGGCAGCAGCAAGCCCTCCCACACATCAAGGTTGGCGGTCGGGAAACCAATCGTCCGACCGCGCTGGTCGCCGCGCACCACTTCCGCCTCGACCGTGAACGGACGCCCCAACAGTGTCGCCACCCCATCGACCTTGCCGTCGGCCAACAGCGCCCGGATCCCCGTGCTGCTGATGACCTCGTGCTGGGCATCCGCCACCAGCTCAACGGCATGGACGCCATAGCCCAGTTCCTCACCCAACCGACGCAGGTAATCGAGGTCGCCCTCGCGCTCGTAACCGAGCGCAAAGTGCTGACCTACCCACAGCTCAGTCATATTCAGGTGGCCACACAACTGCCGGACGTAATCCGAGGCGCTCATCTGTCGGAACGCCTCGTCGAAGGTCTGGGTGACAACCCAATCAACCCCCAGCGCTTCCAGCGCCTCGGCCTTCTCGTCTGGGGTCATCAGGTAATAGCGCCCGGTTAACCCGCGCAGCACGACATCAGGGTGCGGATGGAAGGTCAAGACCACCGTCAAACTGCCGGACGCCTTCGCCCGCGCCACCAACGCCCGGATAAGCTGCTGATGTCCCAGATGTACCCCGTCAAAAACACCGATGGTCACGAGTGACGGCTGGGAAAGCTGGACATCTTTTAGGGAGGTGACGTGCGTCATGGGGAGGTCTATCCTCGGTTTTTTTAGGGTGGATGGTGAAAGCAGTTAACGGGGCTATTTTACGGCCAAACTTCCGACAACGGAACATAGACCCGGCAGTTTAGCCCTCATCGCCCGGCGGAAAGACCTTATGCGGCTGCCAGCGACCATCTACAGCGCGCAGCACCGCCCTAAGCGCCCCATCTGCTGCCATGCCCAGCGCCAACGTCTCATCAGGGTGGGCAAGCTCTGCAGCAACTGAGCGCCCGTGCAGCACGTCGTCCAATGGCTCCCCCGCCAGCGTGACGACCGGCCACTCGTCGCCTAATCCATCCGCCAAACCGACCAACACGCCCGACCAGTCGAGCAAATCAGCCAGTGTTTCCAACGTCACGGCCTGTTCGACCGAAAACGCGCCGCTGCGGGTACGCGCCAGCGCTGTCAGGTGCGCGCCGACACCCAGCACCGCGCCGAGGTCATGCGCGAGACTGCGGATGTAGGTCCCTGCGCCGCAGGTAATTTCGAGGACGCCAGACGGGCGGTCTGGGTTAGTCGTGTCCCACCCCAGCCACATCAGACGCCGGATATGCACCGGGCGCGGCTCGCGTTCGATGGTGATGCCAGCGCGGGCGAGGTC
>JALONW010000410.1 GCA_025454725.1 Anaerolineae bacterium | reverse complement strand
GCTGGCATTTTGGGCTATGGCCCGCTGGGGCAGGCTTTTGCGCTCAACCTGCGCGACAGCGGGCTGCCGGTCTTGGTCAGCGCCGAGGGGCAGGCCGAGCTGAATGCCGCCGCCGCTGACCGGGTGGCCGTCGAGGACGCCGCTGAGGTCGCCCGCCGCTGTGACCTGTTGATTGTCACCACTCCCGACGATGCACTGCCCCAAACCTACCTCGACATCATCGCGCCGCACCTCAAGGCCAACGACCTGCTGGTGTTCACCAGCGGCTACACGCTCGCCTTCCGCTACGTCGAGCCGCCCACCTTCGTCGATGTTGGGCTGCTTGCGCCGCGCTCATCGGGTGAGGGGATGCGCGGCAACTACCTGAACGGCACGGGGTCGCTGGCGTTCATCTCGGTGGTGCAGGACGCCAGCCGACAGGCTTTCCCGCGTACCCTTGCGCTGGCGAAAGGCGCTGGCCTGCTGCGCGCCGGAGCCATCGAGGTGACAGCCGAACACGAGGCGCACCTGACGCTGTTCGTCCAGCAGGCGATTATCCCAGCCTTCCACCATGTGATGGTGACGGCGGCGGAACTGCTCACCCGCGAGGGCGTGCCGCCTGAGGCTGCCTTCACCGACCTGCACATCGCTGGACGCTTCTTCGATTACCTGCTTCAGGCCAACCGCGACGGCCTGATGCCCACCCTGATGCAGCAGCCGCCCATCGCGCAGTATGCCGCCCTCAGCCGCATGGCGCGCTTTGCCGAACTGCGGCTGGAAAGCATGATGGAGGCGTCACTGCGCGACATCCGGGGTGGGGCGTTCGCCAAGGAATGGATGCGCGAACAGGATGAAGGCTTTCCACGCCTGAACCGACTCCGCAAGCAGGAGGCCGAACGCCCGGTCTGGGACTATGAGCAGCAGACCCTCGACCTGATGCGCGAACAGGGCTAGACGGTTGTGGGGCGGCCTAAGACCGCCCCATCCAGCGGAAAAACATCACCTGACCGTTTTTACACCCGATGATGACGGTCTGACCGTTCATAGCCGCCGCTGTGATGGGCGAGTCGGTGTAAATCGTGGTGAGCGATTCCCCGCTGGCCGCGTCGCACACATCGAGGCGGTTTTGGTTGAACCAGACCATCACCTGCCCATCGGTCTGGTAGACGTGGCGGACGAAGGTCAGCCAATCGGCGTCGTGCTGGGTGAACCAAGCACGGATGACTGCTGGATGAATATCCCACGGCAAATCAATTGCAGCCAATTGTTCGCCGTCAGGCGACCACAGCCAAAGGCGCACTTGAGTGTAAAAACTCCACGTCAGAAGCCGCCCGTCGGACAGTTCACACGCGCCATACAACCATGTCCTATGTCCATCCATTGCGGCCAATAGCTCACCCGTTGACGACCAGAGATAGGCATCTTTAGACCAAGACAGCCAGCGTCCGCTACGCAGTTCCAATACGTTGCTTCTGTCGTAGCTCTCGTTAATGGTCATCAATGGCGCGCCGTCGGCTGACCACAGCCGCAGGGTCCGGTCGCTTGCCCCGGACAGGATGCGCCCGTCCATAAGCTGACAAGCGTCTCTGACAGAATCGGTGTGACCGGTCATTACTGCTAGCGGCTCTCCGTCGGATGACCATAGACGCAGCGTTTTGTCCCAAGACCACGACAAGATGCGTCCATCGGACAACACTGCTGCTTCAAGGCGGGAGGTGTGGCCGTTGAGGACTGCCAGCGGCGCGCCATCCGATGACCACAAACGGAGGGTTGTGTCCCACGAATGCGACAAAATTCTCCCGTCAGATAACACGGCTGCACCGCTGATAAATTTTGTGTGACCGGTCAATGTCGCTGCTGGTGTGCCGTCCGACCCCCAGCGAATCGGGTCATGCGTCCACCCATAGGACCATGTGAGCGCGCCGCCGTCAGGGAGTGGAACGATGCCAGAAATAAGACCATCATGATGTTTTTGGGGCGAGAGGTCGGGGCGTGATGGGTCCCAAAATTCGGTAATCCTGTAGAAGGGTACCCATGCTCGGAGCAAATTTCCCGGTTCCAGTGTCAACCATCTGCCGTCTTTATCGGGGAGGCTAATGGTTGTTAGCAGTGTCCCATCAGATGACCACACTCGCAGAGCCTCAGCCATGGAGACCAAACGCCCGTCGGTCAGTTCGCGGACAGATATAAATATCCCTTTATGCCCCTTCAGTGTGACCAAATTCTCTAAATCGGCTGACCATATCTGAGGTTGGGTATTAGAGCCATAAATCAGCCAACGACCATCCATCAATTCTTCGGCGCTTGAAAACATATCGATGCTGTCGGTGATGATTCGTATCTGTTCACCCTGCGGTGACCAAAATATGATCCTATCTTCACCTATCGTCGTGACGACATAGCGCCCGTCGCGAGATTGCTGAACATCTAAGGCAATTTTCCCGTTGATCGGCCATTCCCCTAGAAGTACACCCTCTGACGACCACACATAGGGCGGTTCCGTCCAATCCCAAGTCAAAATCCGTCCGTCTTGCAGGCGAATCCATTTGCTGTCGGGTTTAGGGCCGGAAATGGGAAGGGTTTCGCGCTTCTCGCTGGGTCTTTCTCGCTGTTCGCGGCTCAAGCTGATTAGTGCGCCGCCCGCCTGAGACAGCCATGGCTCTTGCAGCGGGCGCAGTCGCAACGTCATCTGAGCGCGCAGGGCGGCGATGTCTGGCAGATGCGCGTGGGAGTGCAGCCGCCCATAAAGCTGATGTTCCAGTGCAGACGGGTCGTTTTGCAGCCAATACGAGGCCAACAGCGCCGCCTGATACAGCGCCAAGCGCGCCGGGTCGGGGGTGGAATCGGGCGGCGGTTCCAGCGCGGCGACCAACCCATCCGCGCCCAGTGTGTCGAGTTGGGCGCGCAGCCATGCGAGGTCAAAGTAGGGGGGCATATGACCTCACAAAACCCGTTCGTCGCTGAATTGGTCGCCGTAGAAGGCAGAGAGCACACGGATTTTCCCGATGATATGCGCATTGAAGGTCGGCAGTTCCTCCGCTGGAACCCACAGTTCTTGGTGCATGGTCGCGCCGACCGTCTGAACCTCAAACCGGCTGAAATAGGCGTCGTCGATGTCAAAGGCTGTCACCGCGCCCATATAGCCGGAGTGGACATCGTTCACGTTCCAGTCCCGCGCAATCTGGGTTGCATATGGCTCGTTCAGGACCGGGTAGAAGATGGGCTGCATCGACAGGCGCGGCGGGAAGGATTCATAACCGCTTTCCTGAATCAGGCGCAGCTCGTACAGCCCAACCGGGCGGTATAGGGTGATGGGGGGCATAAATCAGATTCCTGTAACCGAGATTTTGCTGTATAGCGCTTGATAGAACATTTCTGGCTGAACCATCGCAGGCAGCCCCGCGACTTGACCGTCGCCCAATTCCATAATCGTCCAACCGCCGCCGTTGAGTTTTGCCACATCCATGCTGAAAAATGGGCTTTTGACCTGCTGCGCGATGCTTAAGAATAAGTCCGCTGGCGGCGTATCAGTCGAGTCGTCGCCCTGCTCCCAATAAGGTGCTGAGATGAGCGGCTCACCCTGCCAATAGAAGGTACGGTATTCTCGCGAGATGGGCATCCCGCTTTGTTGATGCAGCCCCAACGGCTCAATCTCAACATAAGCGCGGAACACCAACCCCACATTGAGGTCAT
>JALONW010000409.1 GCA_025454725.1 Anaerolineae bacterium | reverse complement strand
AAAGTCGTTCTTAAACGTTTAAGATAACGGGTCTTATGACAGATTGCAAGGATTTGGTCAAAACTGCTTGTGCGTTTTGTCTAAAAGATTGGTGAGAGGTGTGGTGGCAAACAAAACCCCCACCACGTCAGCCGTGGTGGGGGTTGGGTGATGTGTGGTGGAAATCCCGCTACGCCTGCACCGCTGCCAGCGCCGCGCCGACCTCTTGCGGGGTCGGGACGCCGCTGATGCCCACACGTGTGACGCAGTTGGCGGCCAGCGCCGCCCCGACCTGTACCGCTTGGCGGATGCTGCCGGTCAGGTACAGCGCGCACAGCACCGACGTGGCGAACACGTCGCCCGCGCCGGTCGGGTCTACTGGCTGTTCGACCAGCGGGCTGCGGAAGGCGGTCGGCAGGCCGCCCTGTAGGTGCAGGCCGCCGCGCTCCGCCTGTGTATAGAGCAGGTTCTTGGCATACGGCGCAATCTGATGGAGCATGCCCGGCTGTTGGCGGACATCTTCCTCGCTGAACACCAGCAGGTCGAGCCGCTGGAGCAGCGCTGGGCGGAACCACGGCTTGAAACGCACGAGGCCGCTGGCGTCCCACTGGCGCAGCCACCCTTGAAGCGTGACCATCCAGCGCGCCTGCTCGAATCGGGCGAACAGGTCGAGGTCGTCACCTTCCCCAGCGATGGGACCGACGTGCAGCAGCGGCGCATCGCCCCACGCGGGCGGGACGTGTTCGGCGCGCAGCGGCCCTGCCACGGCGCGGATGTACTGTGTCCGCCCCTGCTCGCTGTAGGCGTTCTCAAAGGTGGTGGTGTGGTCAGACGGCACGACCACCACCTGACCATACGGCGCAAGTTCGTCTAGCAGCGGGTCGGTTGGGTCGGCGCTGGTCAGCAGCCCGACGCGCAGCCCAAAGGCCGATGCCGTGCGGATGGCATAGGAAACCGTACCGCCGACCCGCCTCCCTTCCGGGGTCAGGTCGGCGGTCATGTGGCCGATGAGGGCATAGTCGATGGGCTTGGCAGAAGCCGGGTGGACAATCACTCTTGCCCCTCGTCCTGCCCGTCTTCAACTTCAATGTCGCCCTCAACAGGTGCAGCCGAGGCCGCGTTGGCGATGGCCTCGGCGGACGGGACAATCGTCACCTTGCGCAAGTCGCCCTCGCCGATGGATTTGGTCGTCACCTGTGCGTTGCCGCGCAGCGCGATGTGGATGAGACGGCGCTCGTGCGGCGGCATCGGCTCCATCACCACTGTGCGCCCCTCGCTGATGGCTTGGTCGGCCATGCGGTTGGCAAGCGTCCGCAGGCGCTCGGCGCGCTTGGCCTTGTAGCCGTCCACATCGAGGATGAGGTTTACGCGGTGCTGGAGCTTGTGGCTGACCATCAGGCGCAGCAGGTATTGCAGCGAGCTGAGGGTGTCACCGCGCCGACCAATCAGGCGGGTGATGCGCCCCTGCCCCTGCACGTTGAGAATCCACGGCCCGGTGCTGTTGGACGAATCGACGCGGCTGACCTGCACGCTGGCGGGGATGTCCATCAGCGTGAGCAGTTCGACCAACATCTCGCGGGCGATGCTGACATCGCCGTCGTAGTCGGCTTCTTCGACCGTGTTGTAGCCGGTGAACAGCGAGGCGGTCTCGTCTTCGAGGTCGTCGAATAACGAGTCGTCGTCAAACTGGCTGTGGCGGCCACCGCGCCCGCTGGCGGGCTGGTCCATCAGGCGCGAGACCGGACGGTTGGGGTCACGGCTGCCCCGGTTGTCGCGGCCACCGCCCCGGCGGTCATCCCGCCCACCGCGTCCGTCCCGCTGGCCGCCCGATTGACCCTCACGGCGCGGCCCACGATTCGCATCACTGCGCGGGGCGCTGCTGTCACGCGGGCCACCTTCGCGGCGGGGCTGACCGATGTCACGGCGCTCATTGTCGCGGCGCTCAGTCTGTCCATACCGCGACGGGGCGCTGCCCTGCTGCATCCGGCGCGCCTCGGCGTCGGGTTGGGCGAGGCGGGGCAGGGTCGGCGGCGGGGTGGTCGGCCCCGTCCGCAGGAGCTGGAGGCGCACCTTCGCCTTACGCGGCGGCGTGCCGAACATTCCGACCGACGGCTCGTCGATGACCTCGACCATCACGTCCCACGGCTGGACACCAAGCTCGGCCAGACCCTGTTGGATGGCCTCGTCCACCGTGTCGGCGGAGACTTCAATGGAACGTCGTTCAGACATAACGGCCTACTTCTTTTTATTGTTTCCGCTAGGTTTCGATGAGCTGCTGCTTTCGCCGCCGGGGATGGCTTTGGTCTTGGACGAGACCACCTCGCTGCGGCCAGCGGCAGCGCGGGCGGCGACCGCCGGATTGACGCCCTTCGGCATCTGGTCGATTTTGTCGGTCACGCGGCGCAGGATGGCCTCCTGCTCGCGCTCTTGTTCCGGCGTCATCGGCTGCTTGCCGATGGGCTTCCCGCCAATCTTCAGGCCGGGGATGACTTGGTTCCAGTGCGCCTTGCCCAGCAAGGTGTATTGGAGGATACCGACGAGGTTGGACACGATGAAGTAAATCGAGATACCGACCGAGAACGACAGCGCGAAGAAACCAAACATGATGGGCATGATGGTCGTCATCGAGCGCGTGGTCGCAGCGGCGGGGTTGTCCTTGTCCTCTGGACGCGGGGGCGGCATGGTCAGCTTCGATTGCAGCCACGTCGTGAGCATCACCAGCAGCGGCAGCGTGATGGCCGCGATGGTGGCGGTGGTCGAGACGCCGCCAAAGACGGGCGGCTGGGTCAGGTCGAGGCCGAGCCACATGTTGTTCAGCGGAATCAAGCTGTCGAGGCTGGGAATCAAGAAGCGGCGCGACAGGTCAACCACTTGGAACGGCGTGTTGCCCAGCGCGTAGGTAATCGACCCGTACAGCGCGAACAGGATGGGGAGCTGAATCAGCAGCGGGAGGCAGCCGCCCAGCGGGTTGATGCCATGTTCGCTGTAGAGCGCCATCTGCGCCGCCGAGAGCTTCTCGCGGTCGTTTTTGTACTTCTCTTGCAGCTTCTTGACCTGCGGCTGGATGAGCTGCATGGCCTCCGTTGATTTCTGCTGTTGGAGCAGCAGCGGCGAAGTCGCAAGGCGGATAATGACGGTCAGTGCGGTAATCGCCAGCACGACATCATTGCCGAGGAGCTGGTAAAGCAGCGCCAAGACCGTCACGAAGGGGTTGAGCAGGAAATCCATAGCGTTCGTTCAGCCTCCGCCTAGCGGTTATAGACCCACTGCCGGACGCCCTGCGTCGCGGAGTAGGCTACCAACAGGTTTTCGTTCGCCACCGTGCTGACGACCACCAGCGGTTCGTTCAGCGGGCGCAGCTCGTTGGACTCGACCAGAATCAGGTCGGACAGAATTTCCGCCCCAATCTGACGCGCGCCTTCCAGCGCAATCGACCCGGCCTCGCGGTCTACCCAGACCACCTCACCGCTGCGCGACCCGACGATGACGTGTAGGTCAGTCAACAGCGGGCTGGGGCGGATACCCCCGTTGGCCGCCTTGACGCGCCAGACCTCGCTCAGGTCAGCGGCGTTGAGGGCGTAGACGTTGCCACTCATGTCGGCGGCGTAGACCATGCCGTCGCGCACCACTGGCGCGCCCCACACCCAGTCGTCCACGGCGCGCTCGGCGAGGATTTCCCCGTCCAGCGAGACCTTGAA
>JALONW010000063.1 GCA_025454725.1 Anaerolineae bacterium | reverse complement strand
CATATCGGACGATTCAAAATAAAACGTGGTTGGTGTGAGCCATACCGTGTCTGAGAATAAATCATCAAGGTATCCGCGCACGCCCAACCGCCGGAAAATTTGGTCTGTGCGGTCATAAGCGTAGACGACATCTTTGCTGTCGGCGTAAGTGTTAACGACAATATAGCGCCCATCGGGTGAGGTTGCCACCGGATAACCTGCGACTTGCGCGCCGTCGGGCAGCGGCGGGCTAGTCTCGCCGGTCAAGACGTTGCATAAACTCATTGAGCCGTCCTCTGCGGTGAACACACCCCACGGCTCATCCAGCGAGCGTTCGCCCGCGTCACAGGGGGTTTCAATCAGTCGGAGTTGGTAGCCGTCCCCGTCGTCAGCCAACCGCCAAACGAAAGTCTCACGGAAATTGTCCTCAAATGTTTCAGACAGCATCAGGGTAGAGCCATCCGGCTGCGCGAGGGGTGAGTTCAGCCACGTGACATCGTCAGGGAATGGGACGGTCTGCCATTCTCCCTCGGAATAAACATACAGGGTGCGGTTATCGTTATCGATCACCGGGTAGATATGGATGCTCTCTAATGAGGGCAAAAATAGGTCAGACGGGTCGGGTAGAGGCGGTGGTTGGGCAGACAATCCGCCCACCACTGCCCAAAATAGGACAAACGACAACAGCTTAGACACCACGACATCCCCTCCCCGCCAGTTTGACTCGATGAGGTTATGATAATCCCGCCCGGCGGGGTGCTGCCTCAACGCCTGCCGTGCGATTACCCGCCGTCACCCGGCGCGTCGGCGTCGCGGAAGTAGGTGCGGGTGTAATCCCCGACCACCTCGACGCCGGGCGCTTGGGTCATCAGCCACTCGGCCAGTTTGCGAACGGCGTAATGCACGCCGTCGGTCGGGCGCGGCGTCCCCACCGCCCCCAGCGAGACCACCCATTGGCCGGTCTCGCGGTTGTGGGTCGCCAACAACGCCACCTGCTGCTGGATGCTCGGCTCGACAATGTAGGTTTCGACCAAGAGCGCGTCGGGGCGGCTGTAGGCGGCCATATAGCTGGCGTAGATATCGCCCTCGGCGTGCGCCTTGAACGGTTGGAAGCGCGCCACGAGGTCGGCGGGCGCAGGCAAGTGGTTGAGCTTGATGTGGGGCATGGGTTGGTCTCGGATGACGGGCAAATCGGGCGCGGGCAGGTCGTTGCGGCGGTAGACGAAGTAATGGCCGGGGCGGCCTTCCTTGTAACCCTTCGACTCGTACTTGGTCATCACGCCGACCGTGCGCTCCCACGCCCACGGCTCTGGCGCGTGGGTGTTGGTCAGCCCCGGCGTCTGCGCGAGGTGTTCGGCGCTCATGTCGGCGTACTCGCGGATGTCGGTGGCGAGCGTGAACAGGCCGCCCGGTTTCAGGCGGCTGGTGATGAGGTCGAGCGCGCTGCGCTGGATGAGGCGGCGCGGTGCGTGGCTGGACTTAAACCATGGGTCAGGAAAATTGACGTGAACCTCGTCCAGCATCCCCGGCGCGAGGACGTGCCACAGGGCGGTCTCGGCGCGGGCGAACATCACGCGGACGTTGGGCAGTTCGCCCCGGTCACACGCGCCTTCTGCCTTCTGTAGGCTGGTCGAGTCAATCTCGATGCCTAAGATACGCGAGGCGGGCTGGGACTGGCTCAACCAGCGCAGAAATTGGCCGTAGCCAAACCCAATTTCTAAGATGCGCGGCGAATCCGGTGCTTGGTTGGGGAATAACCCATCCCAATCCATCGGCCACGGGACGTTGGTGGCGCTCAGGCGTGGGACGGGCTGGCGGTTCGGTCTGGGCATCGGTTAGGCCGTCACCTTGCACGGGTTGGTCAGCGTGCCGAAGCCATCAATGGTCACGCTCACCACGTCGCCGTCCTTGAGGAAGCGCGGCGGCTTCATGCCCTTACCGACGCCCGCCGGGGTCCCGGTCAGGAGGATGTCACCCGGCTCCAGCGTCACCCATTGACTGATGTAGCTGATGAGCGAATCGACGCGGTGAATCATCAGCTCGGTGCTGGCGTCCTGCACGGTCTCGCCGTTCAGTTGGGTGGTGAGGTGGAGCGCCTGCGGGTCGGCCACATCGTGCTTGGTGACAATGGCTGGCCCCAGCGGGCAGAAGGTATCCATCCCCTTAGCGCGCACCCACTGCGGCTCAGACTGCTGCAAATCGCGGGCGCTGATGTCGTTAGCGATGGAGTAGCCATAGACGTACTTGAGCGCGTCCTCGGCGCTGACCTTGCTGGTGCGCTTGCCCATCACCACCGCCAGCTCACCCTCCCAATCGACCTGCTGGGTGACGGCCTCTGACCATGTGACCGCCGCGCCTTGACCAATCAGCGACGAAGTGACCTTGGAAAACAGCAGCGGCTGTTCGGGGACTTCGTTGCCCATCTCTTTGGCATGGTCGGCGTAGTTGCGCCCGACGGCGATAATCTTGCGCGGGCGCAGCGGCGGCAGTAGCGTACACTCAGCCAGCGGCAGACGGATGTTGGTCTCGTTCGGGGTGATGCCCGCGTCAATAAGGTTGAGCATGTCGAGGTTCCACGCCGCCATAATGACGGTATCGTCTTTTAAGATGCCGACGCCGGTGCGGAACGGGTGCGAAAAGGTAACAAGCTGCATGAGTTTCTATCCTAGGGGTCTTTGGGCGCACGAATCCAACAAAAAAATCGTCACCCCAAAGGATAATCCATCGTCAGCCGGGCGTGAATAGCCGCCTTTGGCCGCCAGCGACGCTCATCCACGTCTATCCACGCCAAAAAACCCCGCCTCTGTACCAGCAGGCGGGGGTTATGAGCGCTAGAGTTCTTCGGCGACCGGCTGGTTATCGCCCAGCAGGTGATCGACCTCCGCCACAGCGGGCGGCGCGGCCTGCTCATCATCATAGCCCAACTGCCGCAGTGAGGTGCGGGCAGCGGCGCGGATGCGGTCGCGGGTGGGGTCGTTGGCGATGTCGAGCAAGTGCGGGATGGCGCGGTGATTGCCCAGCTTGCCGAGCGCTTCGACCGCGTTGAGCTGGGCTTGGTAGCCGGGGGCGCTGAGGGCGCGGATCAGGGGGTCTACTGCACGCGGGTCGCCGATGATGCCAAGCATCTGGGCAGCACGCCCACGGACGATGAGGTCCTCGTTCCAGTCGGCCACCACATTAATCAGCGTGCGGACAGCCGTATCACCGCCCATCATGCCCAGCTTCATGACCGCGTTGCGGCGAGTCTCTTTGTTGACATCCCGCAGTTCACTGATGATGAACTTGATTGCCTTCGCGTCAGGTTCGGCCATGGTATCGCTGCCTTTCGTATGGGCTACGGCGGCAAGAGGGTACACCTTCCGCCTCATTCTTCTATCCTAGCCTAAAAATCGGCTTATAGCACAAACTTCTCATCAACGGGCGATACCACCAGCTTACCATCATGGACGCGCCCCACGCGGTCGGCCCAGCGCACGATCTCTGGGTTATGTGTCGCCATCACCAACGTCTTGCCCGCTTCGCGGGTCAGTTCCAACAGGAGGCGCAGCACTTTTTCACCGGTCTCGTCGTCGAGATTCCCGGTCGGTTCATCGGCCAAGACCAGCTTTGGGCTGCGGACCAGCGCCCGCGCAATTGCCACGCGCTGCTGTTCGCCGCCGCTGAGTTTGTCGGGGAAGGCGTCGGCACGGTCGGCCAAGCCTACCCGCTCCAACAGCGCCAAACCCGCCGTCCGCCCCGCTGACCGGTTGCCCCCGCCCAGCTCGACCGGCATGGTAACGTTTTCCAGCACGGTCAGCGTTGGGATGAGGTTGAAAAATTGAAAGACAATCCCGATATGGTCGCGGCGGAATAGGGTCAGGCGGCGCTCATCCAGACCGGTGATTTCTGTCCCGTCCACCCACACCTGCCCGCCGTCGGCCTTATCGACACCGCTGATGAGGTTGAGCAAAGTCGATTTGCCGCTGCCGCTTTTGCCCAGCATCACAAAGAACTCGCCACGTTGAATGTCGAGGTCAATCTGGTCGAGGACGCGGCGGGGTTGACCGCCCTCACTATAGGTTCGGGTCAGGCCGCTGATGCGGATTAAGGGGGAGGCAGTTGGATTAGCCATAACGTGATTATCCACCAATTTAGACGAGGTAACACCGTCAATTTGTACGAGTCCGGCGCGACACACTAACTGAGAAACGAGCGATGCTTTAGAAGTGATGAGCGATGAGGGGGTTGGCGGCGATTAGGGGGCGACCACATGAACCTCACCCCTGCTCCTCTCACTAGGAGAGGGGTTCTAGTGCGTGAGGTGGGCATCTCCCCCTCTCCCCATGGAGAGGGGGCTGGGGGGTGAGGTTTCCCCTCATCACTTATCACTCGCTTCTCATCACCTACTCTACCACCAACGCATGAGCCGGGCGTGAACGGTGCAGCATCACCCCGTGGGTAGGCTGGCGGCGTGCCGCCCCCAGCGCCGCACCGCCCAACCCCAGCCCAGCAGCGGCAGCACACTCAGCGCCGCCGTGCCAACGGCTACGACGCCAATATTTTCGACGCCCAGCGCATCGACGAGGCCGCCCTGCACCAGCGTGGCGAAGATGGTCGCCAACGTGTACAGCACCATATCCAGCGCAAACACACGCCCTCGGTAGCGGTCGGGGGTGCTGCGCTGAAGCAGGATGGTCGAATACGTCCAGTTCACCGAGCCGCCCGTCCCGCGCAGGACAAGCGCCACACACACGACAATGATTGTCCCGGCCCATCCCAAGACTAACCATCCTAGAATCTGTGTTACAAACCCGACCAGAATCCAGCGGCGTAGGGAGGTATCCGAGCCATCGCTCAGGCGGTTGGTCAGCAGCGGCCCGGCAATCGCGCCGAGGCCAAAGGCGGTGTACAGCACACCGATGGAAATCAGGCCGTCTGCGCCCATCACGAAAATCTGGGTGGCGAAGATGGTCATAGCGGTATCGACGTTGCCGAGGCTACCGCCGAACTTGACCAGCAGGGTCGCCAGCGTGGACGGCTGGGCGCGGACGTAGCGGATGCCCTCAGCCAGCGAGGTATCTTCCGGCGGCGCGTCGGCCCCGGCGGGCGTGTGCGAATAGCCGCGCACCTGCGCCAGCAGCAGCCCGGCGGCAATGAAGGTCAGAATATCGAAGGCCAGTGCGGGGCCGACCCCAAAGACTGCCGCCGCAATGCCGCCCAACGCGCCACCTGCCGCCAGCGCTGCCGACCATGTGATGTTGATGAGCGTGTTACCGGTGATGAGGTCTTCCCCGGCGCACACGTTACTGACCAGCGCGGCCTGTCCCGGCTCATAGACGGTTGCCAGCGTCGCTTGGATGGCCGTGCCGACGAAAATCAGCCACTGCAAGGTGGGGTCGGCCACCGCGAACAGGTACATCACCCCGACGACGGCGCGGATGTAGTTGCTCCACACCAGCAGGTCACGCCGATTGAAACGGTCGAGCAGCACCCCAGCAGGGCCGGTAAAAATCAGCATCGGGACGAAGCGGGCCAATATCAACAGGCTGATGGCCGTCCCCTCGCTGCCGGGGTTATATTTGCTGACCAACGCCAGCAGCACCACTTGGCTGAACCAGTCACCGACCAAGCTGACGACACCCGCCAGCCAAATCATCCGCATATCACGGTTGCGGCTTAACAGGTCACGGAAGGCAACCATGTGTTACCGGCCCAACAATGCGGCGGACTGCATCACCATCGCGTTGCAGCAGGCGTCGATACCGTACTCAACCTCTAATTGTTCGGTCTCTAGGTCATATTGGCCGCGCACGACCACCCGCGCCGGTTCACCGTGGGTCGGGCAGCGGTACTGGCCGAGCCGGTTCTGGACGTGCTGGGTGATGTGGTGTTTGGTCGATTCCAGCAGGAAACCGACCTCCTCGCCATCAAGGAACGGGTCATCGGACGCGCCGCCGATGGTGGTCAGGTCAAACTCAATCTCAATCATGGGGGAATACCGTCCGTTGGGCATGGGTTAGGGGATTATTCTAACCTGCGCCCCCGCCCTGCGTTAAGTCCAGCGCCTAACCGCCCAATCCCTCGCGCACCCACGCCCATGTGCGGGCGAGACCGTCCGCCAGCGCCACCTTCGGCTGAAAACCGAGCCTCTGGCGGGCGCGGGTGTTGTCGCAGTAGGTGATGGTCGGTTCGCTGGCTGGGCTGGGGACGGTGTGAGTCAGCGCCGGTTGGCCGATCAGTTCCTCGTAAATTTGGATGAAGTCGGTCAGGGGGACCGGCTCGCCGCGCCCGATGTTGTAGACCGCGTAGCCCTCCGGCTGGTCCAGCGCGGCGGCCACCCCATCGACCACATCGTCGATGTAGGTCCAATCGCGCTGGAGTGTCCCACCGTCATAGACCGGGATGGAGCGCTGGTTGAGGATGCTGTCGATGACGCGCAGAGGCATCATGTCGGGGCGACCATAGGGGCCGTAGACATTGAAGAAGCGCAGCACGCTCACGTTGAGGCCAAACAGGTGGTGGTAGCTGTGCGCGAAGATTTCGGCGGCGCGCTTGCTGGCCGGGTACGGCGCAAGCGGCGCGTCGGGCGCGTCGTCCTCGCGGAAGGGGATGGTCTGGGTGTTGCCGTAGACCGAAGAGGTCGAACCCATCACGAACTGCGTGACGCCGTGCCTGCGCGCCGCGTCCATCAGCTTGACGCTGCCGACCGTGTTGACCTCGGCATACAGCGGGCCATTTTCGACGCTGGCGCGCACCCCGGCCAGCGCCGCGAGGTGGACAATCTCACTGATGCCGTGGTCGCGCAGGGTGCGGTCAATCAGCGCGGCATCGCGCACGTCGCCCTCGATGAAGGTCGCGCCAGTCACGCGGGCAAGGTTGCGGCGCTTGAGCGCGGGGTCATAGTACGGGTCGAGGTTGTCGAGCAGGACGACCGGGCGGCCTTGTTCCAGCAGCGCCCGCGCCAGTTGGCTGCCGATGAAGCCTGCCCCGCCGGTAATGAGCGTTGTCATGGGTGCTTGTCCGCCGTTGGTGGTCAATCGAGTTAGGCGACTTAGGATAGCACACCGCCGCCCCACCCTGACAAGGTTGAACCGGCCTAGCCGTCCAGCGGCGGCCAATGCGCGAGGATGGCGCGGGCGCGGGCGTCCCAGCCGTAGACCTCGAAGGCGCGCTGGCGAGCGGCATCACCCAAGCGCTGACGCAGTGCAGTGTCATCGCGCAGCGTCACCAGCGCCAACGACAGCGCCTCGACATCAGATGACGGGACGAGCAGGGCGTCGCGCCGGTGTTCGATGACATCCGCCCAGCTTGGCAGGTCAGCGGCCACCACCGCCCGCCCCGACGCCATATACTCGAACAGCTTGAGCGGCGAGGTGTGGCGGTCGAAGTGCAGCGTGCGCGGGTGGGGCATGGCGCACACGTCAAACCCAGCCACTAAGCCCGCCACCGCCTCCGGCGTGACCTGACCCGCATACAGGAAATTCCCCTGCGCTAAACCCAGCGACCCCCACAGCGCCCGGTACTCCTCGGCGCGCTCGTCGGGGCCACCGACCAGCGCCAGCGCCACCCTGTCGCGGTCGGGCATCTGGGCGATGGCCTGAATCAGCGTATCGACGCCTTTCGCCATGCCCAGCGTCTGCAAGCGCCCCATATACCCGACGATAAAACGGTCGGTCGGCCAACCGGCGCGCTGGCGCGCCTTAGGGATGGTCGGCAGGTCAGCGAAGCGGGCGCGCCGCACCCCATCATGAGCGACGAGGATATGCGCGTTGGGGACGAGTTCCAGCAGGTCATCGCGCAGCGGCGGCGTAATGGCGACCGTCAGGGCGGCGCGGCGGACAGTCTGAGTCTGAAGCCAGCGCCCACGCCCCGCCCGGTTGAGCCGGTGCGCTTCATAGGCCAGCCGTCGGCGTGGCTTGATCAGCCCAACCACCAGCAGCACCAGCGGGTCGCGGCTGTAGAAGCGCTCGGCGGGCGTGAACAGCGCCACCAGCGCCGCCGCCAGCGCATAGGTCAACATCATCAGGTAGAAGGCGGGCGCGTACAGGCGGCTGCGTTCCCCGCCGACCAGCGTAATCAGGTCAAGACACGGCAGGCGGCGCACGGTGAACAGCGGCTCTACGCCGTAGAAGGCGTGCAGGTCACGCACGGCGCGCATGTCCGGCGTGTTGGCGCGGCGCGGCAGCCACAGCTCGACCGTCTGACCGGCTTGGGCGAACGCCTCGGCGTTTTGCATAATCTGTAGGCCGTGCGCCATCTCGCTGGGCAGGCGGGCGGCAGACAGGTAAATGAAGCGGGGCATGGGCTGGCTCCGGGCGGGTATTCTGTCGTCACACCCACAACGTTAGGCCATGCCCGCCCCGCCGCACAAGGGGCGGTTTTTTTCCCGACAGCTACACCCCGCCGTAGCGCCACACGCCACCGGTCATGGTGGCGACGACCGGGGTCTCCAACAGCTCGTCGTGTGGGATGTTGTAGATGTCTGCGCCCAAGACCACGAGGTCGGCGAGGTAGCCCGGTTGCAGCGCGCCGAGGCGGTCTTCCATCCCGGCGGCGTAGGCCGCGCCCTGCGTGTAGCCCCGGATGGTCTCGTCCATTGTCAGGCGATTTTCGGGATACCAACCGTCGGGGCCGGGCGCACCGTCGGTCTTGCGGCGGGTGACGGCGGCGTAGATGCCTTCCATCGGCTTGAAGGTATCAACCGGGCTGTCGCTTCCGAAGGCGACCCGTGCGCCAAGGTCAAGCTGGATGCGCGGGTTATAGGCGAGGTTGCAGCGGTCGCCCCAGTAATTTTGGTTGGCCGGGTAATCTGAGGTGGCATGGATGGGCTGCATCGACGCGATGATGCCCAATTTTGCCAAGCGTCCCACGTCGTCCGGGTGGATGAGCTGCACATGCTCAATGCGGTGGCGGCGCTGGTCGGGGGTCTCGCCGCGCTCGGCCTCCTCCATCCGCACGCGCTCGAACACGTCGAGAACGGTGCGTACCGCCGCGTCACCGATGGCATGAATAGTGGTAGGCAGCCCGTTGCGGCTGGCGCGGCTGGCCAGCTCGTACATCTCCACGCCGGTTTTGACGATGATGCCAAGGTTGTCCGGCTCGCCGACATAGGGTTCCAACATGTGGGCGGTGCGCGGCCCCAGCGCGCCGTCGGCGAACATCTTCAGCGCGCCGATGCGGAGCCAATCGTCCCCAAAGCCGAAGCGCAGCCCCGACTCGATGGCCGCGCCGATGTAAGGGTCATTAATCTGCTTGAGGGCGCGCAGGTGGAGTTGGTCGCGTGACCGGAGCAGTTGCAGCGCGCGCAGGCTGTCTGGGCCGTCGAAATCGTGGAAGCCAGTCAGCCCCGACGCCAGCGCCAAGCCCTGCGCCTCGTGCATCATGGCCGCGATGTCCTCCAGCGAATCGGGCGGCATGTGGCGCATTACCAGTTGAGCAGCGTTCTCGTAGAGCATCCCGTCCGGCTCACCGTTAGCGTCACGGCCAATTTTGCCACCGTCGGGGTCGGGCGTGTCACGGGTAATTCCGCTGATTTCCAGCGCCTTGCTGTTGACCCAAAAGGCGTGGGCGCTCTTGCTCCGCAGATAGACCGGGTGGTCGGGCGAAACCGGGTCAAGGTCGTGGCGCGACGGGAAGCGGCGGTCGGGCCACAGGTCTTGATACCAGCCGTAGCCGATGACCCAGCCGCCGGGCGGGAGGCGGCGGGCGCGCTCGGCCACCCGGTTGACCGCGACCTGCTTATCGGGGACTTCAAACACGTCCACCTCGCGCAGGATGCGCGCCGTCCACATCCAATGCAGGTGAGCGTCGGTCAGGCCGGGGATGACCAGCCGACCGCCGAGGTTCTCGCGGCGCGTGTGGGCGGTGGCAAGGTCGAGCATGTCGTCGTCCATGCCATAGGCAACCACCCGCCCGCCGCTGATGGCGATGGCCGAAGCGCGGGGCAGGTCGGGCGCATGGGTGACGATGCGCCCGTTGAACAAAACCGTATCAATCATAGGGTTTATTTCCGTCCTATCGCAAACAAACCCCTATTTTAGCGCAAGCCACCCGCCGGGTTAGTGCCACTGAGACTTTTATTCGGTGTCGATGTCGTTGTTGTTGTTGTTGCTATCGAGGACATTGCTTTTGCGCTTGCGTAGGGTCATATGCGAAGGTGGAAGAACTTCTGTAGCCGCCTTGCCAGTTGGGATAAACTCCTCTTTCTTGCCTGATTCCTTGCGCAAACTGTCGAGCAGTTCCTGTGACATCTCGCTGTCCTTGTAGCTCTGAGGATAGGCCTCTTTGATGGTGTCCAAGAAGCGCTTATCGGCCACCACATACTTATCGGTGGCCTTGACTGTCTCCTTGTCTTTCAAAGATGACCCAGCTTTCTCGACATTCTCCCAGTCGTACAAACCTAAAAGATGCTCCGCCAGTAGTTTCTTCAGCTTGACGCTAACGGTCTTGGGCGGATTCTCCTCGTGGTTGATAAGGAAACCCCGGTGCATCCCTTCAGCGCGCCCATCCGTCTTACCCTCATAGATGGTCGATAATGGCAGGAAGTTAATATAGGTCAGATACTTGGCGATGCCGTCTTCAAGATAAAAGACCTGCTCATGGGGTTGTTTCTTTAACACGTCGGCACTAACGCTGATGTAAATGGTAAGCTCATCCCCAGCTTGGTTAAGCAGTTCTTTGTGTTTGAAATCAATCGTATCGAGCAGGAGTAGGCTGGGGTCCTTCAGCGCCTCCTCCATCTTATTGACCAGCGCTTCGATGGCCTTATCGACCGAGAGACCACCCAGTGTCCGGCGAATGGCGTCGATGTGGGCAACCCATGCGGTGCTGTGCGCGCCCATCGTACCTGAGAATGGTGATGGCGTGCGCCCGGTCGTCACGATGTCCCCGACCTCCCCATTCCCATCGACTAGAACATTAGCTTGGAAACCGCTGCTGGCCGAGCCGAGGTCGGAGGATGTCACGGCGGGCGTCTCGGCAGCGAACATCGTCCACAGTGACGCCATCAGCTCGGTCTGTAGTTTCTCGGTCTGGTCGGGGTCAAACTCCACCTCAGCGGCATCGGCAATCAATTTGGGGATACCTTTATCCCCTAACCCCTTGATAGCAGTATCCAACTCGCCTTTTTCGGCTTTGCCGTCCAGCTTTGGGTTTTTCAGGTACTCCCCCTGCCGCCTCCACAACGCATAGATGTACTCAAAGGTGTTGATGTCGTTGCGCGCCGCTCCCTCCCCATGTCCGCCGGGGTCGCCATCGGCCACGGTCGCACCGGGCAGGTAGTTCACCAGCGTCAGGTACGAGTCGATGGTCTTACGGAGCTGCACAATCAAATCTATCGTTATCTCATTTTGAGATTTAGTCAGCGTTGTCTTATCGGTGTTGGGGTCAATGGCATATCGGTAGAGGTTCGTCTTATCCTTCAGATCAGCCAAATCGCTGGTCAGCGCCTTAGTCGCCTTATCTATTAACTCCTCTTGATTTTTATCGACCTTAAGTTTACGGAGAGGGCTGTTGGTCATCTCATCTTTCGCCACCGTACGTAGGTTGGTACAAGCCGTCTCCAGCGGCAGGTTGACCACCATCCGCCTCACAAGGTCGATGTGGGCCACCCACGCCGTCGAGTGTGCGCCCATCGTCCCGGAAAACGGGGGAGGCGTGCGTCCGCCGATAATGGCGTCGGTGATGGTGGGGGTTTTGGCGGTTTCAGACCATGTAAGCTTGGTCAGCACCTGCCGTTGGACGAGCGACGGCGCAACCTCGCGGACGCGGGGTGGGCGCTGCGGGGCAAGCAGGCGTTGGGTCGCCCGGTTGCCGATGACCGGTTGGAGCAGGCGGGCGCGCTGGGCAAGTTGCCCCCCACCCCTACCCGGCAGAATGGACGGGATATGGTCGGGGGTGGCGTAGGGGGTTTCAGCGGCGGGTTTGGCGGTGTTGTGCGGGGACGACGGATTGGGGGCGCTTTCTTTACCGGACACGGTGGCTCCATCTGGCGCATCTGGGTATTGCTGGCGACTACCCCTGATTATATCGCGTAATTGATACACTGTGTCACACAAGTCGTAACAGTCTGCCGCCAGACATTGCACATTTCTAACCTTACGCGCTATACTCGTCTCATCCACCCTTCATAGAACCGAGTTGGCGACCAATGTCCGAACCGTCCGTGGTGAACCTCCACCCCCCGCTTGAGGTGATTAGCGACCTGCTGGCACAGGTCAACACCCACCCGCCGCTGGACGGTGTGCGCTTGGTGCTGGCGAAGCTGGCCGAACACGCCCAAGCGCCCGACGCCGCCCTCTACCTCGCCCAGTCGCTGACTTCGGCGCTGCTGCCGGATGGCACACACCCCGCCGATGAGCGCTGGGTCTCGGCGCTGATGGGCTGGGCAGACGGGGCGACAAACGGCGTCCACCCGACCAACGGCCTAGCGTTTGCCAAGCCCGATACGCCCGCACAGGCGGCTGTCCTGCGCGATTCGGATGCGCTGGTGGGTGTGCTGCTGTTCACGCCCCCATCAGAGACCCTCCATGCGCCCCTGACCGCTCTGTTGGTCAACCTGTTGGCGCTGGCAGCGGCCAAGCTGCGCGCTGAGGACGCCCGCGCCCGCTACATCCAGAACCAAGACCAGTTCGTGACGGACTTCCTGCACGACCTTCGCACGCCGATGACTGTGGTCAAGAGTACTGCCGACATCATCGAGGGCGGCCTGACCCGCGACGGCGACACCCGCTACAGCAAGATGCTCAAGCGCATCATGGCGAACATCGACGCCATCAGCGAGCTGTTGGAGCATGTGTTCGTGGCAGGTGTGTACGACCCTGACACCGGCAAGTACACCCTCACCCGCGAGGCAGTAGACCTAGAGACCATCATCAGCATCATCCTCAAGAATCTCACCGCCGCCGCGCAGAAGAAGGGGCTGGCGCTCAAGGCCGACGTGGCGCGGGAACTGCCCATCCTCAGCGCCGATAAGACCATGCTCACCCGCGCCCTGACCAACCTCATCGATAACGCGGTCAAGTACACCAACGAGGGCGAGGTCGAGGTGCGCGTCCAGCGGCAGGGCGACTCGATTTTGATTTCGGTGCGCGATACCGGGGTCGGCCTGAGCGAGGAGGCTAAACGCCGGGTATTCGATAAATTCTTCCGCAACAACAACAAAGCGCACGGCAGCGTCAAGGGGACGGGGCTGGGGCTGTTCATCGTCCACAGCGCCGCCGTCCACCACGGTGGGCGTGTCTGGGTGCAGAGCGAGCCGGACAAGGGCAGCACCTTCTCGCTACAGCTCCCCCTCAAGCCCGCTGACCTGCCTTAAGAAAGTTTCTGGAAAGACGACACGCGGGCGCGCAAGCGTCGCCCCTACTCCACGATGATGACCCCGACCGCCGCTGGGATGACGCGCACGCCGTCGGCGG